>CALMAB010000277.1 GCA_937858325.1 uncultured Acetobacteraceae bacterium | reverse complement strand
GCCCGGGCCAGGTCCGCGCCGATCATGGCGCGCAGCGGCGCCCAGCCATCCGCCAGCCGTCCGCCGAACACCAGCGTCAGCAGCACCACGAGCGGCCCCACCGCCGCGAGCCACCCGGCCGCCGCGCCGAACGCCTCGACCGCGATCCAGGTGAAGGCCACGGCATAGGCCTGGTCGCCGACCGAGGACAGCGCGAGTCCACCCCACAGCAGCGCCATCGCCGGCTGCCGCAACGGGCGCACCAGGCCCGGCCATCGCAACGCCGGCATCAGTGCACGAGGGAGGGGAGCACCGACAAGACCAGCAGCGCGGCCATCACGGCGTTGAATGCCCGCAGCTGCACGGGCGACCGCAGGACGCGGCCGGCGCCGGCACCCAGCAGCGACCACAGCAGGGTGCAAGGAATGGACAGCACGGCGAACAAGGCCGCGAAGGCCAGGATTTGCCCGGCCATCCCGTCCCCGGACGAGGCATAGGTCGCGGTCGTGGCGACCGCCAGGATCCAGGCCTTGGGATTGATCCATTGGAACAGCGCCGCGGCCATGAACCCCATCGGCGTCACGCGCCCTTGGCCGTCCGGCAACGCAACCGAACCGGCGCGGGCGATGTGCCAGGCGATCCAGATGATCCAGGCCGCGCCCACCCAACGCAGCGCGGCGTGCAGGCCCGGGTGGTCGGCGAGCGGTCCCGCCAAGCCTAACCCGACGATCACCACCATTGCGCCGAAGCCGAGGCTGATGCCCAGCATCTGCGGCACGGTCGCCCGCACGCCGTTGCTGGCAGCCGAGGACGCGATCATGATGTTGTTCGGTCCGGGCGTCACCGATGTCGCGACGGCGAACAGGGCGAACGCTGGAAGGTTGGGCGGCATGGCAGTCCAGACGGGGAGGTTGACGCCTGGACCCTATCACGGGACCGCATCATGCGCAGGAACCGCGACAGCCATTCCCGCGGCCTGCCGAACGCAGGCCGCCGGGACCGGGTTGCTACTGGGCGGGCATGGACGAGGTCGTCGGGGTGGCGGCCGACGGGGCCGTGCCGTTGCGGGCGCTGTTCAGGCTTTGCTCGTTCAGCGCGTCGGTCGCGGCGCTGCCGGACCGGTCGTGCCCCATGCCCGAACGGGCTTGCGTCGAATGGCGCGCGTGGTGCGCCGAGCGGTGGTGCGGCGTGGCCGCGTTGGCCGCCGCGCCGAACGACGCGGCAACGAGGAGGGAGGCGAGAAGCATGGAGGCGGATGTGCGCAGGGTCATGATGTGCTCATACTGGTTGGGGCAGGGCTCGGCGGCACCGAACGCGCAACTATCTCCGGTATCGCAAGTTCCAGCAAGGTTTGCTGTACGTTTGTCACAGTATAGTTTTGTTGGTGGTACGGAGGGCACGTCGGGTTTGCGGCGCGCTGCTTGCGGCTGGCGTTGTGGCGCCCCGCCTCAGTGTGCCCGTGCCGTCCAGGGCCATGGCGTATGGATGAGCAGGTGGCTAGCGCGTGTCATCCCTCCTCGGTGATCAGCCCGTCCCGCAGGTCCTGGGCGTGGCGGGCCGGGGCGCGCTGCTCCGGCGGACCCATGCCGCCGCCGCCGGGCAGTTCCAGGACCAGGCGGTCGCCGGCGGGGATCACCTGGTAGCCTTTGGTGCGCAGGATGGTGCCGCTCTTCAGCCGCACGACGCCGGGCGCGCCGTCCCCGCCGCCGTCCCGCCCGCGCGGCGGGTAGGCCACCCGGTCGAAGATGGCGTTGCAGGCGAACTCCGCATCGCCCTTGGCGCCGATTTCCATCACCTGGCCGAAGCCGCCGCGGGTGCGCCCGGCGCCGCCGCTGCCGGGGCGCAGCTCCTTGCGCCAGAACACCACGGGCGCGACGTTCTCCGTCGCCTCCACCGGCATGGTCCGCACGCCGGACGGGAACGCCGTGCCGTCCAGCCCGTCCTGGCCCGGCCGCGCCCCGGTGCCGCCGGAGTTGAAGGTGATGACCTCGAAGTCCACCAGCGGCGAGTTCTGCCCGCTGACGATGGGGCCGCCGCGCAAGGGCGGGTTCCACAGGCAGGACGACCCCTCCGCCGTCACCCGGTCCGGCGCCGCCCCGTGCAGGCAGCCCATCATCAGGTCCGGCAGCAACTGCCCGACGACGTGCCGCACCGCGACCGGGCTGGGCCGCGGCGCGTTCAGGATGCAGCCTTCCGGGATCACCATGCGGAACGGCGCGAGGCTGGCGCTGTTGTTGGGGATGTCGGGCGCGACCACGCACTTGATGCCGAAGCTGGCGTAGGCGCGGGTGTAGGCGGCGGGCACGTTGATGCCGCGCCCGGACAGGCCGCTGGTGCCGTCGAAATCCACGGTGATCGCGTCCGCGCCGACCGTCATGGCGGCGGCCAGGCGCACCGGCTGCTCATAGCCGTCCGACCAGATTTCCGCGCGATAGGTGCCGCCCGGCAGCTTGGCGATCTCCGCCAGCGTCGCGCGGCGGCTGCTGTCCAGGATGAAGGCGGCCAGCGGGTTGATGCTGTCCAGCGCGAACTCGTCCATCATCTGCACCAGCCGGCGCACCCCGGCGTCGTTGCAGGCGCAGAGGGAGTACACGTCGCCTTCCAGCTCCACCGGCAGCCGGGTGCCGGCGCGCAGGAAATCGAAGAAGGTCTCGTTGGGCCGGCCCGCCTGGAAGCACTTGACGATGGGGATATACAGCCCTTCCTCGAACACCGAACGCCCTTCCGGCCCCATGCCGAGGCCGCCCACGTCGATCACGTGCGCCGTGTTGGCGAACAGCGCCACGAGCCGGCCGCCGTGGAACGCCGGCGTCACCACCGTCAGGTCGTGCAGGTGCCCGGTGCCGAGCCACGGGTCGTTGGTGATCAGGTGGTCGCCGGGTTGCAGCGTGTCCGCCGGGAACTTGCGCAGGAAGTGGCCGACGCTTTCCATCATGCTGTTGACGTGGCCCGGCGTGCCCGTCACCGCCTGCGCCAGCATCCGGCCTTGCAGGTCGAAGATGCCGGCCGACAGGTCGCCCGCTTCCCGCACCGTGGTGCTGAAGGCGGTGCGGATCATGGTCTGTGCCTGCTCCTCCACCACCGCCAGCAGCCGGTTCCACATCACCTGGCGCTGAATTTGCTCTAAAACGCTCATGCGTCCTCCCGCGCCAGATCGAGGTAGCCGCGCCCATCCACCGCCGCGCGCCAGCCGGGGCCGACGAGGGTGCTGGTCTCGTCCTCGGCGATGATCGCCGGGCCGGGCACGCTATGGCCCGGCGCGAGCGTCGCGCGGTCGTGCACGGTCCAGCTGCCCACTTCGCCCGTTGCCGTGTCCCGCACCTGCTGCGTCCGCACGCTGCCGGGCACCGCTTCGGCCGCAACCGTGGCCGGCGCCACACCCGGCACGGTCGCGACGAGGACGGCGTAGCTCATGACCTCGACATCCGATCCCGGCACCGGGCGGTCGTAGAACCGGGCGTACTCGGCGTCGAACGCGGCGCGCAGCCCCGCCACCTCGGTCTCGCCCAGCCGGCCCGGGGGCAGCGCCACCGGGATTTCGTGGCCTTGGCCGACGTAGCGCATGTAGGCGATGCGCGTTTGCCGGGTGGGGGCGCCGAAGCTGCCCAGCGCGACGACGGCCTCCGCTTCCCACGCCATGTCGGACAGCAGGGCGTTCACGGCGGCTGCGTCGAACTGGCCGAGGCGCTGATACAAACTGCGCACGACCTCGTAGCCCACCGGGGCGCGCAGGAAGCCGATGGCGCTGCCGACGCCGGCGCCGCTCGGCACCAGCACGCGGTTGATGCCCACCTTCTCCGCCACCCGGCACGCATGGACCGGGCCGCCGCCGCCGAACGCGATCAGGGTGCGCCCGGCATAGGTCTTGCCGCTCTCCACCGCATGGACGCGGGCGGCGTTGGCCATGTTCTCGTCCACCATCTCGACTACGCCCAGCGCGGCCATCTCCGCCTCGATGCCGAGCTTTGCCCCCACCGCGGCTCGCATCGCGCCCTCCGCCGCGTCCGGGTGGAGCCGCATCGCGCCGCCGGCGAAGCGTTCAGGATCGTAGCGGCCCAGCAGCAGGTTCGCGTCCGTCACCGCCGGGCGGTCCCCGCCGCGGCCGTAGCAGGCCGGCCCCGGGTCCGCCCCGGCGCTTTCCGGCCCCACCGCGATCAGGCCCAGCGCGTCCACGTGGGCGATGCTGCCGCCGCCTGCGCCGATCTCCACCATCTCGATCACCGGGATGCGCAGCGGCAGGCCCGAGCCGCGCTTGAACCGCCCGACCCGCGCCACCTCGAAGGTGCGGGAGGACTGCGGCTGGCCGTCGTCGATCAGGCACACCTTGGCCGTGGTGCCGCCCATGTCGAAGCTCAGCACCTGGTGCAGGCCGCATTGCCGGGCGATGTCAGCGGCGAAGATCGCGCCGCCGGCCGGGCCGCTTTCCACCAGGCGGATCGGGAAGCGGCAGGCGGTCTCGATGGTGGTCAGCCCGCCGCCCGACAGCATCAGGAACACCGGCGCCCGCAGCCCCATCTCCCGCAGCCCGGCCTGCAGCCGGCCCAGGTAGCCCGCGATCATCGGCTGCACGTAGGCGTTGGCGGCGGCCGTGCTGAACCGCTCCCATTCCCGCATCTCCGGCGACACTTCGGAGGACAGCGACACCGGGAGGTCCGGCAGGGCATGGCCCAGGATGTCGCGCACCCGGCGCTCATGGGCCGGGTTGACGAAGCTGTGCAGGAAGCCGACCGCAACGCTCTGCACCGATTCCCGCCGCAGGGTGGGAACCAGATCCTGCACCGCGGCGTCATCGAGCGGCAGCAGCACGGCGCCCGTGTTGTCCAGCCGCTCCGGCACCGGCAGGCGCAAATGCCGCGGCACCAGCGGGTCCGGCAGGGTGATGTTGAGGTCGTACTGGTCGTAACGGCTCTCGTTGCCCAAAGCCAGCACGTCGCGGAATCCCTGCGTCGTGACCAGGGCCGTCCGCGCACCCTTGCGCTCGATGATGGCGTTGGTCGCGAGCGTCGTGCCGTGGACCAGGATGCCGACATCCGCGGGCGTCAGCCCGGCGCCGCGCAGGATGGCCGCGACCCCCTCCAGCACCCCGCGCTCCGGCTCCGCCCCGGTGGTCAGGACCTTGGCCGTGCGCCGGCCGCCGCCCTGCTCCAATGCCAAGTCGGTGAAGGTGCCGCCGATATCGACGGCGAGCCGCGCTTGGGTTTGTGGGTCCTGCATGGCGCCAGGGTGCCGCCCCTTCCGCATCGGGGCAAGCCCGGGCATGGTGGTGCGAAGGATTGGAGGAAGCACCCATGGCCAAGCACCGCCTGGTCGTCGCGCGGCCCGTGCCGCCGGCCGTGACCGACCGCGCCCGAAGCGAGTTCGACGCCGTGCTGTCCGATGGTGCCGACATGCCGCCCGACGCGGTGGTGCAGGCGCTCGCCGACCACAAGGCGGAGGCGCTGTTCTTCAGCAGCAACCTCAAGCTCAACGCCGGCCTCATCGCCCAGCTGCCGCAGTCCGTCCGCGTCGCCGCGACGTGCAGCGTCGGCTTCGACCACATCGACGTGCCCGCGGCCCGCGCGCGGGGCCTGGTCGTCACCAACACGCCGGAGGTGCTGACCGACTGCACGGCGGACCTCGCCTTCATGCTGCTGCTCTGCGCCTGCCGCCGCGCTTGGGAGCACACGGAGGTCATGCGCGCCGGCTGGCGGCGCTCCTTTGGGATGCGGGACATGCTGGGCATCCAGGCCAGCGGCAAGACCATCGGCATCGTCGGCTTTGGGCGCATCGGCCGGGCGGTGGCGCAACGCGCCCGGGGCTTCAACATGCGCGTGCTCTACACCGACACGGCCCGCGTGGCGCCCGAGCTGGAGCAGGGGGCCGCGTTCGTGCCCACCTTGCGCGAGCTGCTGCCGCGCTGTCCGATCATCTCGCTGCACGCGCCGGGCGGGGCGGCAACGGACAAGCTGATGAACGCCGAGACCATCGGGCTGCTGCCGCGCGGCGCCGTGCTGGTGAACGCCGCCCGTGGCTCATTGGTGGATGAGGACGCGCTGATCGACGCGTTGCAATCGGGCCAATTGGCCGCCGCCGGCCTTGACGTGTTCCGCAAGGAGCCGGATTTCGACACGCGGCTCGCCGCCCTGCCCAACGTGTTCCTGACGCCGCACATGGGCAGCGCCACCACGGAAACGCGCAACGCCATGGGGTTCCGGGCGCTCGACAACATCGAGGCCGTGCTGGCCGGCAACCCTGCCATCGACCCGCTGTGGAGCTGACCGCGATGACCAAGCCCATCCTGCTGGTGACCCGGCGCCTGCCGCCCGCGGTCGAGGACCGCTGTGCCCGCGACTACGAGGCGCGGCTGAATTCCACCGACGCGCCGGTGACGGGTGCCGACATCCTGGCGCGGGCCGAGGGCGCCAGCGCCGTGCTGTGCTGCCCGGCGGAACGGCTCGACGCCTCCGTCATCCGCGCCCTGCCCGACACCGTGCGGGTGATCGGCACCTTCAGCGTGGGGTTCGACCACATCGACCTGGCCGCCGCCCGGGAGCGCGGCATCGCGGTGGTACACACCCCAAACGTGCTGAGCGTCGCCACCGCCGAGTGCGCCATGCTGCTGATCCTCGCCGCCGCCCGCCGGGCCGGGGAAGGGGAGCGCCTGGTGCGGTCGGGCCAGTGGAAAGGCTGGGCGCCGACGCAGCTGCTCGGCACTGGCGTGTCCGGCCGCCGCCTCGGCATCTTCGGCATGGGCCGCATCGGGCGCGAGCTGGTCTCCATGGCGCGCGGCTTCGGCATGGCGGTGCACTACCGCGACCAGGTGCGCCTTCCGCCGGAGATGGAGCAGGGGGCGACCTTCCACGACAGCGACGACAGCTTCTTGCCCGTATGCGACGTGCTCTCGCTGCACGCGCCGGGCGGGGAGGCGACGCGGCATTGGCTGAACGCCGAGCGGATCGCCCGCCTGCCGCGCGGCGCCGTGGTGGCCAACGCCGCCCGCGGCACGCTGATCGACGACGACGCCCTGATCGCGGCCCTGCAGTCCGGTCAGGTCGCGGCGGCGGGCCTCGACGTTTACAACAACGAGCCGAACGTGGCGCCGGGGCTGCTGGCGCTGGAGAACGTGGTGCTGCTGCCGCATTTGGGCAGCAACACGGTCGAGACGCGGGACGCGATGGGGTATTTGGTGCTGGACGGGATTGATGCGGTGCTGGCGGGGAGGGCGGCAGGGAACTTGGTGGGGTGAAGTGACTTGCATCTTGCTTAAATCAGTCGCGGCACTCTACGAAATGTTACGTCTTCACCGGCTTTAAGCTGAGAAGGCCAAGCGTTGGCTTCCCTTTTCGTCATATGCTGCCCGGTAGCTTGGCACTCTGCCCAAGCCGTTGAGGCGTCTTGCTACGGTCGCTCTTAAGCCTTTAGCATGACTTTCCCACCATCTTGATGTACTTACTCCGTGTCAAGCTGAGCGTTCTGTGCCCGACAATGCAGTCAACTCGGCTGACACCCCCAAGGTTTGCCTCATCCCAATAGCGTTGCTCCTCGCATGAGCTTGCTTCGTCAATGCCTTCGCTTGTCATTGCCCTACTCACACCGGAACAGCCATGCCTACAGTCAGCATTCTTACTTTTTCATCAAGCAGCGAGCAGATTGAGAATGCACTGAGACTCTACCTCTGCCAGCAAGCCTACTTACCTAGCGCGTTTGTCGATCCAAAGAACAAGCATGGTAACGTTTCGCTTTTCGCCCCAATCCACTTTTTCGAAATCAGCTTTGAAGCTGATTGGCATGCCTCATTCGGCTTCGACAGGCAGGAGCATTACACCGAGTATGTTACGGAGACGTACAACAACGTTCGCCGAACTCGGCCGGTTACTCGCACAAAAACGGTCACCGATTGGCGTCCAGCACACGGTACAGCCCGTGGTAGCGCATCGTTTACGGCCTACGCTGGAGATATGTTGCCCACTCAGGCTATCGAGCTGATTGAGAACGCCCATCCTACGAACATTACGGTTGTCGATTCTAGTACCCTTGCTGTTCGCGTTGAACCGTTTGTTGAAAATGCCGACCGGGCATACACAACCCAGGTCAGCCGGCGCGTGGACGCTTACATAGATCGTGATGTTAGAAGCTACGCACAGGGAGACCGACAAGACAATTGGCGCTGGCATGCAAAAACAAGCTATTCGTCCCGCGAACTATTTTTCCCCATCGAAGGCGTCGAGATTGGGTTTGATGGTAAACTATACACGTTCTGGGTTGACGGTTCAGATACCAGGAGAATTAGTCATGACAAACTACCCAAAGACAGCAATACCTTGTTCAAGGCATCTTTTGGTTTTATACCTGCAATATTAATGGGATTTACAATGTTAGTTCAATTGAGTAATCAAAGCACCTCTAGAGGTATGATCATAACCTCAGCTCTTTTGTTCTGTGTCACAGTGGGTCTTGGCTTTGTTATCAAGAGCGGCGTCGAGTCGCGATCACGTCGCACTTTGCTTGCAAAAGCAAGTCAACTCGCCCAGAGCGAATAACCTGCTTGAAGCCCGGGGCTTGTAGCACACAGTCGAATGCACGTCGTGCTAAAACGCGCTTTCCGCGGTCATTTTGGGTCGAGATAGCATGGCTGCGCAGTCGCTCGTGCGCGCCTCCACTTCTGGCTTGTGGGCAGTGTTTTCATGCGTTTGGAACTCCACATCGAGGAAGCCTTTTCGGTCCTCTCGTCGCCGAGTTAGCATCTTAAAATCCTAATCGTCCAAAAACTCTGCCGCTCCAAGCGTCCCGTTTGCCCGCCGTACAGCCTCCATCCGCCTCAACTCCACCCGCCTGATCTTCCCCGAAATCGTCTTGGGCAGCTCGGCGAATTCAAGCCGCCTGATCCGCTTATACGGCGCCAACCGGGCGCGCAGGTGCACGAAGATGCTCCGCGCCGTGCCCGCGTCCGGCTCGAACCCTGTGGCCAGCAGCACGAACGCCTTGGGCAGCGCGGTGCGCGTCGGGTCGGGGGAGGGGACCACCGCCGCCTCCGCCACCGCCTCGTGCTCGATCAGCACGCTTTCCAGTTCGAACGGGCTGATGCGGTAGCCGCTCGATTTGAACACGTCGTCCGCACGGCCCACGTAGGTCAGCGTGCCGTCCGGGTTGCGCAGCGCCACGTCGCCGGTGCGGTACAGCCCGCCCTCCGGCGGGCGCAGCGTGCCATCCTTCTGCAAATAGCCCTGCATCAGGCCGAGCGGCGGCGGGTCGAGGCTGAGCGCGATCTCCCCCTCCTCGGCCTCGGCCCCGTCAGGATCGACCAAGCGCACGTCATAGCCGGGCAGCGGGCGGCCCATCGAACCCGGCGTGACCGCCTCCCCCGGCGTGTTGGCGACCTGCAAGGTGGTTTCCGTCTGGCCATAGCCGTCGCGGATCGTGACGCCCCAGGCGGCCTGCACCCGGTCGATCACCTCGGGGTTCAGCGGCTCCCCGGCGGCCACGGCTTCCCTCAAATGCACAGGGTGCGCCGACAGGTCCGCCTGCACCAGCATCCGCCACACCGTGGGCGGCGCGCAGAAGGTCGTGACCCGGGCCTGGTCCAGCACCGTCAGCAGGTGCCCGGCGTCGAACCGCGGCTGGTTCAGGATCAGGATCGTGGCGCCGGCGTTCCACGGCGCGAAAAAGCTGGACCACGCGTGCTTCGCCCAGCCCGGCGAGGAAATGTTGAGGTGCACGTCGCCGGGCTGCAAGCCGATCCAGAACATGGTCGAAAGGTGCCCGACCGGGTAGCTCTGATGGCTGTGCAGCACGAGCTTCGGCTTCGACGTGGTGCCGGAGGTGAAATACAGCAGCAGCGGATCGGTGGCCCGGGTGTCCCCATCCGGCGCGAACGCCGGGTCGGCGGCATAGGCGTCCTCGAAGCGGTGCCATCCGGGCGCGCCGCCCACGGCGATGCGGGAATAGCTGCCCGCGATGGCCGCGAACCGCGGCGCAAGCTCGCCGGCCGCGATCACGTGGCGCACCCCGCCGCGCTCGAAGCGGTCGCGCAGGTCGTCCTCCGTCAGCATGGTGGTGGCCGGGATCACCACGGCGCCGAGCTTCATCGCCGCCAGCATCGCCTCCCACAGCGGCTGCACGTTGCCGAGCAGCAGCAGGATGCGGTCGCCGCGCCGCACGCCGCACGCGCGGAGGTGGTTAGCGACCTGGTTCGACCGGGCCGACAGCGCCGCGAAGCTGATGCTGGTCTCCGGCACGCCCGGCGCCACGAACCGCAGCGCCGGCGCCTCATTGCCGGCGGCCATGCGGTCAAAGTGGTCCAACGCCCAGTTGAACCGGTCGGGCGCCGGCCAGCGGAACGCGTCCCGCGCCGCCGCGATGTCCCGGCGGTGCCGCAGCAGCAGGTCACGGGCAGCGAGGAAGGCTTGCCCGGAATCCCCAACGATGTCTGACATGCCGGACGCTCCCTTTTTCGAGACCATAGCCCATCGGCCCGGCATCGTCTCGCCTCGGCTTGTTGCCGCGCCGCCGCCGCCGCTACGGTGCGGCATGGACGTGACCCCCTCCCGCGCCGCCCTGCCCGACAC
>CALMAB010000276.1 GCA_937858325.1 uncultured Acetobacteraceae bacterium | reverse complement strand
CAGAACATGGCAGCAAGGCCCTAAGCTTGAAAGTGCCCAGGTAGCGTTAGGAGTCCACATCAGCAGGCCACCGTGGACAGGAAATATGTTGACAAAAGAAAAGGCTGACAGCAGCGTCCGTCAGGTTCTAAAATGATCGAGAACCGACGGTAAGAAGACCCTTAACCCAAACCCATCCCAAGTCAGGTGCTGAGACGCTAGCGTACCTACTTGGGACGGGTATTCGGTAGTTGGGACAGCTATTCTGTCAACCTACACAACTGTGGGTTCAGGAACTTCGTGTCATCGGGCTTAGCGTGGAGTCAACAGCTTGGCCCGGCGGCTGGAACCATACCACGTCATCGGTTCAAGCCATAACGTGTCATCACCCGACGAACTGAAGCCATGTCATGTCATCACGCTTAGGTTGTAGTTGACACAACCGCCTCAATGAGGCGAGGCCGCCGCGATAGACGCCTGCGGCTGTGGTTTCCGACCATTGAGAATCGAATCAAGCTCGGCAGTGCGCTGCTCCGAAAGGTCAGCGACCTCGGCGAACTGCGGCCAGCGATTCACCACCGAACGCACGTGGTCCACGATTGCTTCCGCCTCGGACTGCGAGATGGCTGCATCTGAGGCAACTTTCAGAATGTGGAGCAGACCTGGCGCTCTTCCTTCCCCTGCGACGGCCAAATTGTGCTCACCACCGGGGCCGGTGGAGAAAGTAAGATCATAGGCTGGCGTGGGATGCCACAGGCCGTCCGGATCCATCAGGAATGCATGGTTCTTAGCATGGTCATCGCGGTTGCGCGCGAGAACGTTGAAAACCATGCGGCGAAACATCTGCCTTACCGCCCGAGCGTCACGGGTTAGCACATGGGTTAATTTCAGCAGCGTTCCGTATTCTATCGACGGAATGCGGTGGTTTGCCTCAAGAAGCCCGCTCGCGGTCTGGATGTGGTTTCGGCTCGTTGCGGTACGGTCGAATCGCTTTGCAGCGAAATAGCGGCCTCCGTTCTTGG
Organism: uncultured Acetobacteraceae bacterium; assembly: GCA_937858325.1. Taxonomy (GTDB): domain Bacteria; phylum Pseudomonadota; class Alphaproteobacteria; order Acetobacterales; family Acetobacteraceae; genus CAHJXG01. Next base: position 20,837 of record CALMAB010000276.1, on the reverse strand, counting down.
TTGCGATAATGCGAGTTTCAGGGATGTCTACGCCCGCATCCCGCGCCATGAGCGAATAGGCGAATTCCTCCGCGCCGATCTCTCTAGGATCCTCTGTGGACCGGAATTTGACGATCCACTGCTCGAATCCTGGAGGAAGAGGCTGACCGACATCAGCCACAATACGGTTCGTGTTCGCATTCAAACCAACCATCACCTTTGGCCGGACACCCCCCGAGCCGCCCTGTGCTGCTTGTAGCAAGTCCACATCCGCAGCGCTGATCTCTTGCTGAACGAGTTCCGCCTGGTCGGCGAGCCAATCCAAGTCGATTTCCTTTGCGGAGGAGTGTCCAAATGTCCTCTCTGGGATATAACGGAGGGCGCCCATACCTGTCTCACCGACAAAGGCCAGCCGATCAAGTGGGCTCAGGACAAGGTAATAATAACCTTCCTTTTGCAGCCGTCGATCCAAGAGCTTTCGCCCCCAGCCGTCCGGCAAACTATCGTTGAAGAGGCCATGCAATCCCTCGAACGGCTCATAGGGGGCGGCTTTCACTCCAAACGCTACGGGAAGACGAAAGGGCGACAGTGGGAGCGGTGCCGCGAGAAAGTCTCGATGGTATTCAAAGTAGGCCCGGCGCTCGGTTGCTTTCCAGGCGAGCTTTCCGACCAAGCGTGTCTCGCCGTCAATGTCTATGCGTACTTCAAGGCGCTCCACATGCGTCAGCGACCTGACAGGGTGAGTTCCTGCCTCTTGGGGCCGCTTCCGGCTAGTCGGTCGTTTGGTCATCTCAATCGCCCCCTTTGCCGTCGCGGTCTGTCGACGATGTCTTCAATCGACTTTGGGGACGGTTGTGGAAAGAGAGCCGTGAACTCGGCCTCGGCACCGAGGGCAAAAGCAACTCGGACCACTGTCTCAAAAGAAGCCTTTCCGGTGCGCTCAAACAGCTTCAACGTTCCCAAACTGACCTGGGCACGTTCCGCAAGTCCTAGTTGCGTCAGACCGAGATCAAGCCGACGCCGCTTGGCTCGCTCGGCAACACCCAAGAGGATTTCACCAGGGGATGTAAGGCTAAGAGATAACATGATAGCTTTTATATAGCGCAGCAAGCGCTAACAGTCAATATTATATCTGCTAGGGTAGACTTCACGTCGGCTGGAACGGCACGGACGGTGTGGACATCAAACCTATCTCGCCGAGAACAACGCCCTCGAAGTTCGAGGCGCTGTATGGCAGTCGAATTAATTAGACCACGCAGTTTAGCCCAAAAATAAAGTCGTAATGCAAACTGCATTCAGAGTTTCTGGGGTGTCTTAGCGTCATACGATGCAAAAGGCAGCTTGCTGAGCAGCCTCCATCTGGCACTTGCCAGGTATATACAAGAATGGCGGCCCGTCGCGGGCCGCCATTCTTGATCGTTACAGTAACATTTTATGGCTGTAGAATGACACGTTATGGCTGAATCGACAACAACTACTGAGGGCGGCCCTCATTCGACGGACTAACCGCTCCCTAACCCTCTGACGCTCCGTCGCTCAGTTTACACCATTCCTTGGACTCCCGGCTCTCAGTGCATGGACTCCCAAGGACCTCGGCTCCCAAACAATTGACTCACATAGCGCGACTAGGGCGGCGATCACGGTAATCGTCCACAGCCGCCCGTATGGCCACCCCGTGACCAGGTTCCAGGTCATCGAGCCATCTCAGGACGGCCGCGACAGCCGCCGCCCGCGGCGCGCGCCGTGGTATTCGAGCGGCCATGGCATCCAAGATCTCGTAGAAGGCTGCGGGCCACCGACTGCTGGCAGCGATCCCGTGATTGAACATCTCGTGGGCGGTCCAAGCAAGCTCACCAACATCCTCGACGGAGAAGATCTTCTTCCGCCCACCCTCCCGCGAAGCTCCGCTTCGCAGGGGCTCCAGCCCGAGGCGATAAACCCAGTCGACGATCTCCCCGTCCCCCAAGCCCTGGTGGGGCGGCAATGCGCGTACACGCGCAGCCTCCCCCGAGAACCCCTCATCCCCGAGGAGGCCAGCGACCGCCTTCGCGCCTTCGATGTCGCCGGACGTGATCGGCAGTGCCCCGATCCTGGTGAGGTCACACCGCCGTTCGCAGCGGTTGCGGGTCAAATCGGAGCCGCCCCAGCGCAGGGGCTGGCCGCACGAGCACTCGTCCACGAGAAGCACGGAGTGATGGGGACAGGCTGAGATGAAGCTCAGATCCCAGATCGCCCGGTGGTAGGCCGCCTCATGGAGGCACGCCGGACACACCTTGCGATCGGCCGCACCCCGGCGGTCAAGGAACTTGGCCCGAATGCGGCGCCCGCGGAATTCGCATGGCACGGCGTCTGGTGGACCAAATGAGATGGCTTCCAGCCGCTCGAGGGAAACCTCAGAGGCTTCGGCCAGCGCTGCCAGCCACTCTGGCCGGGAACGGTTCGTGAGCCACTCGAAGCCCATGGACCGGGCGAAGGCGGCCCCGGACAGAGGTCGGCGCCGTCGAGCCAGTCGGAAGATGAATCCCAAAAGGCTTTCGTCCGGATCGGGCGTGCTGAGAAGGGATGGCATGGACTCGTCCCGCAAGTCCCTGCCGCCATACCGGCTCCCGGCGGGATGGTCCACCCGCCCCACTTCCCGGCGAGCGGGTCATCCATCCGCTCGACGCCTCCAGGCCAAGGACTCACCTCTTTCAGGTGTCTTCGCCCCGTTCGTCAGCCACCCCAAAGGCGACGATCTCCATGACCGGCACTTCGGGGGGATCCGAGGTCCGCTCGGCCCAAACGAGTTCAGAGCTGTCCCCATCGATCTGGACCCGCATGGACTGGCCATAACGCATCCCACTCAGAAGTTCCCGGAGTTCGGGGTATCGGGGGTTGTCCGGGCGCACCCGCAATGGCGACTGCCAACCCTCAAGCAGGCAGGCGAGATCAACGTCGCCTGAACCATCGCCTTCGAAGCTGACGAACGGCAACACCCGTGGGACCGACCAATAACGGGGAAGCGACTGTTCCTCTGCGTGCGCATCCGTTTCTCGCGACCGCTGCCACGAGCCGAATGGGAGGCATGCCAGGATTCGAGTCAGTCCCGTCAACATATAGTGCTCACGATTATGCCTTGATCAGGCCGTGCGTTTGAACACGGACCCCAACACGACCGTGGTCTTCGAATGATAGTCGTCGGATTCTACCCGATCAATGATCGCGAAGGAAGGTCCGGGTGCCAACGCTCGAAGCATGAAGCACTCAGGTCCGCTCTGCACCATCAGGGCGTCTGGACGGCGCATTTGCGCGAACCAACGCGCCAGCCTGACTGGCTCGGCAAAGAGGAGGGGGTCGATGGCAAGGGGGGTGGAAGCGCGCTCTTCGCCGCCGTCCACGCGCAGGCCGACCAGCAACGTAGGCGCGACGTGAATGTGCCACGAGGCACCCCAGAGACGGCGAGCAGGATCGGGACTGTCCCTGAAGTCAGGCTCTAACAACCCGCTTCCAGTCCGGAGCCGTTTTGGCCCGATTGCCCAGATCTTTCCACTGCGCCAACCACGAGCCTCGGCAAAGGCGCAGATACGGTGCGCTCTCTCCCAACATCCGGCGTTCCGACCACCTTGGAACCCCAGGTCAGCGCGTGACAGAAGCCCGCGCATGAAGTCCTTCGCTGTTGCCAGGGAGACGCTTGACTCGAGGCCCGCAGCTTCACGAGGCAATCGATTCAACAGCCGTGCTATTCCGACTCGGGCACTCAGCATCCTGGCGGACTAGCACGTCTGCGACCGCCGGACCTATCAAAGGCAGAAGCAGGACCCCAGGAGAGCTACGCGATCCGCAGTGCCGCTTCCGCCTCACATCTCTGGAAAACGTTCTGTCGGGATCCGTCCACCGACGGGCCGACTACGGGAGCAACCCCGGCCTGAGCAAGCACCTTGGCGACCTGCCTGGGAGAAGTTTCTGCCCGCCGGGCGAGTTCACTGCCGAGCACATACTCCCGTTGGAACCGCTCCACCTCGGCGGCCGAGATCCCGTCCGGCGCCGAGCCGAGCACCTCGCTGCGGATCAGATTGTCCACTACTGCCCACTTCAAACCGAGCCGCTCGGCCGCAGCCTGGACGGTCATGAGCCCGTCGGACTCCTGTTCGAGTTCACGGCATGCCACCCGGATGTCCGCCCGGCGGAACCGCAGGCGCTTGAGGCCGATGCCGTCGGAGTCGAGACTCGCGGCAAGGAGGCGGCCGTCGGCGATCCGGGTGAGCAGGTCCGCGATGTTCACGCCCCTGCGCCGGAACGCCTCGGCCGCGAAGTCGAAGCCAACCTGGGGCCCTGGCGTCTGGATGACCCGTGACAGCTGGACCAGGAACGCATCCACCGCCGACCGCTCGAAGCTCCAGGTTGCCCACCCGTCCGAGGGAGCCTGAACGGGGCGCAGCATGCAAGCCTGCACGATCCGTTCCGTGCGCGCCCGTGAGACGCCCAGGGCCGCAGCAAGCTCCCGCAAGGACAACCAGGTCTGCGCCCGCCCGGCAAGGTCGAGCACGGCTGCCCGGTTCAAGTGCATGGGCACGCCACGCCCCTCGCTCGGGGCACTCGGCATCAGGCCAGCCGCCATCAGCTGCTTGACACCGTGGCCGGAGCGTCCCAGAGCGGTCGCAGCCTCGGTTAAGCTCGCCGAGCCGGTCTCCCCGCGCCCACCCGCCGGGGCGACCAGAGACGAGCGGTGAGCACGCGCCGCCAACGTGCCGTCGGCGGCCACGAAGTCCCGCGCGGCCTCGATCAGCGCCGTGCGCGCGGCGGTCGGCTCGAGCACATGCAGCCAGTCGTAGAAGCTGCCCAGCGCCTTGCGGGCGCCGTAACGGCCGCGCCGCCCATGCTCTTCCTCGCGACAGGCCGCCAGGAACTCATGAAGGGAGCACGGCCAATCGGCCAGGCACTGCACGCCCGCCATGAGCACCCCGGCCACGGTGTCCGGCCCCCGCGCGACCAGGGACTCGATCCGGCGCTGTCCGGACCAGCCGCACAAGAACATCCCCAGGCACATCATGATCCGGACCAGATCGGCACGCTCGCAAGCGCGCAAGCACTCTGGCAGCCAGGCGACGTCCTCACCCGAGGCGAGGGCCAGCGCCCGCCTGTTCGCCTCGATCTCGGCTGGCGCAGCCGGGCTGGCACCGGCCGATACCAAGCTCGCCTCGCACCGGCACCTCGCCACCGATGGATGCCGCCATCCGGGCCTGCGGGGGCACGCTGGGCAGCGTGCGAGCAGGCGGCAGCCGTGTGTAGGGCAGGCCGTCAACAGAGCGAAGTCCCAGGCGGCCCGGTGATAAGGGGAGTCCCGCAGGCAAAGCGGGCAGGCACGGCGGCTGGAGATGTCGATGAATTCGCGGTGGAGCTCGCCGCCGGTGAAGCGATGGTGGGCGAGCCGCCCGGTCGGGCGATACGCGACGCGGTCGAGCCGTCCGACATCAACTCCCGCCATTCGGGCCAGCCGGGACAAGTCTGCCGCCGAAGTGGCCGCGCCGGGTTGGCGTAACCCGGCACGGGCGGCCAAGCGGTCCGCGAACACGGCACGGGACCGCTCGGCCAACCGTATGATAAACCCCGGCAGGCTCTCGTCAGGGTGGAGCTTTGTGCTGAGCGGGAGTGGCATTCCCCCATTGCCACTACGGACGAAAGTTGCGATCGCGGGCAGCCGCGCGGCTACCGCGCCGTGTGGCGCTCCGACCTTTGGTCGCCGCCGCCGCCTGCGGCACAACTTCCATGTCCGCTGTGAATGGGTTGAAGCCGCCCTTGGTGAGCCTCTGGCTCTCGTAGGCCCGGGCGAGATGGGTGAGGGTCACGGAATGGTCGCCCGGCGCCTCCATTTCACGGAGCACCAGGATCGCCGCACGCTCGATCAGCCTGGCGGCAAGGCCGATCGTGCCGCCCTCAGCAGCGCGATGAATGCGGACGGCGACGTTGGGCTCGACCAGCCCGGACTTGCGACCGAAGACGGTGGCCAGCCGCTCGTCGATCCCGTCCAGGATCTCAAGGAAGTCCTCACGCTCGTTCGCATCGTTCCAATCGAAGCCGGACACTTCGAGGGTCGCCAGCACCCGCCGTTCAAGCTCCCGGCTGGCGGCGACCACCTGCTTGGCTTCCTCGGTGCCGACAAGCAGGAGTGAAAACATGGACTTGTTCGACATGCGCTTGAAGAATCGCGCATAGGCAGCGAGCGTCTTCGGCTGCCTGTCCTGGGTGGCGGAGTGGACCTCCTCGAAGATGAAGAGCCGCGTTTCCATCTCCCGGGCGTAGTGGACAATGTCCTGCTCGATGTCCTTGCGCCTCTCGGCACTCGCATCGAGGCCGCTCAGCTTGGCGAACATGTCCTCGGTCATGGCCTTCAGGCCCAGATCCGAGACCTCGAATGACACCACGGGGATGCGGTCGGCGACGTCCCCGTTCGGCTTGACGATTGCCCTGGGCTGAGCCGGGTAGTTTCGGATGAAGTCGGTGATGAGTTGCGTCTTGCCACTACCAGGCGCCCCCGTGAGGAGGATGATGCCGCCCTCGCTGGCCGCGTTATCTCGGGTCACAAGGTCGGCGAACTCCTGCTTGAGCTCGGTGATCCGGTCGTACTCCACGAAGATCGAGCGGATGCTCTCCACAGCCGCCTTGCGCGCCTCATAGGACGTCGATGAGGCGTCCGCTCCATTGCCGTCGTTCATCACGCGTCCTTCCGAAGATCACGAACAGGCCGACGAGTGCGCGGCGTGCGCGCCTTCGTCTCGTCGGCTTGGTCCGCAGTGGCCGTTGTTGATAAAGCTTCAGTGCTGACCTCGCTGTGGCCCGGCTCGCCCGGGGCCTCGACGGAGCCGGTGTCACTGCCCGCAGGCGCGGACGCACCGACACCGCGATGCCGCGCCAGGGCCGCCTGCGACCGGGTCCGGCTGCCCACGTTCGCCTCGAGCAGCGCTTCCTCCTCGGCGAGCATGGCATCCTGGGCCGCGAGTAGGCTCTCGTCGTCGCGTGCACCGTCGAGGTTCTCATCGGCCCAGAGCAGGGCCATCCGGTGACGGTAGAGCGTGAGTCCACGCATGGACTCACGCACCGGATCCAGGAGGTGTGGAACGCCCGTGACGGGATCGATGACCCAGGCCCGGGCGAGATCGTTCTCGTCGATCCTGATCTTGACGCGATTGCCCCTGCGGAATCCGGGGTGCCCCATGATGTCGCGGATGGGCTGGCCGTTCCAACGCAGGTGCTTCCACCGCACGCCCTGGTTGGACGGGGTCAGGAGCTCGACGCGTTGCAGCAGGACGTCCAGATCCTCTTTCTTGCGAAGTGGCCTGGGCAGGCGTTGGGCCGCGCTTTGGTTCCAGACCTTCAGCGGCGTGTCGCCCAAACCGCGGTGATGGCTGCGGGCATAGACCATCACGATCCAGAACCACAGGCGCCGCACGAAGCCGCTAAAGGTGATATACGCTCGGCCGTCCTTGTCCCGGCGGTAGCCGTTCTCGTCCGCGGGCGGGGTCGCACCCGGTAGGGGGTGAGCAACCTCCTCGGCCATTGTGCGGTGCCAGCGTTCGGTTTTGCCCTTGGTCTCCGGGCATTCCACAGGCGCGTAATCTACCCGGATGTCGAAGGTCAGGCCGATGTCGCGCACGTGGTCGGTGTCGAAGTCGCTGCCCCGGTCAAAGAAGAAGGCAACGGGAACGCCCGCAGCCGGGTAATCGTAGTCGACGTCTGGACATAGCTCGCGCAGGAAGTGCTTGGGCATCATAGTATTGCGCAGGCACTGCATCACAGCGCCCAGGCTCGGCCCGTCGAAATGAACGTGCAGACCCACGACCATGCGGCTGTGGCGGTCGAAGGCCGTCGTGACCCAGGGGCGCCCGAGCTTGCGGAGCGTAAGATCGTCGAGCACGTCCACGTCGGCGCGCGTGTGGTCAACCTCCACGACCTCAAGGATGTGCTCGGTTTCAGGCGCCTCGCCGACCTGCTTGAAGCGGCGGTCAGCCGCCTCATCCCCTTCGCGACGCCGGACCACGGTCTCCTGGTTGATCTCCTCGGAGATGTACCGGCTCACGTGCCGCTGGCCGATCATCTTGATCTGCCGCTCGGGATTCTCCCGGTTCCACTTGCGGACGCGGCTGCTGAGCCGCTTGAACACGGTGACCTTCTTGCGCTTCATCGGCTGAAGCCAGACCTCATCGATGGTCTCGTTCAACCACTCCTCGAGCAGTGGGCTCATGGTGCGCTTGTCCGGCCCGCGGTCGCTGAAGCGGTCCGCGAGCAGACGCTTGTCCTGGCAGGCCGAATTCTCCCACTCCGAGATCCAGCTGATGTACGTGCTCGGCCGCGGTGCCTTGAGCAGCTTCACGGGCAGCTGCCGCTTCTGCTCGGGCAGGAGCTTGCCGATCCGCTGTTGCTCGAGTTCCAGCGCGCGCTCGAAGCTCGCCTGCACCTCGGGCAGCCTCTCGCGCAGGAACGCCTCGTGCACCAGCCGCGAAAAGGGGGTAATGAACGCCCGACCCTTGTTGGGGCGCATCAGCCACTTCCCGAAATCCTGGCCCAGGAAGTGCTTGGCGCAGAAGGCACGCGGATCCTGAAATGCCGAAAGGTAGAAATCCTTGTGCAGGGCGGTGGCCACCATCTTCGGCGGCAACTCCCGGAACGGCACCTTCAGCAGCACCTGCCGCTCCTCGGGCACTACGGCTTCTGGATCGCGAACGGGTTCGATAATGCCCTCGAAGCAGCCGTCCTCGTACTGCTGGAGCGAAAGGCGGTCGGTCTCCCCTGTTTCCGCCCGCTCGAGATGAAGCACGCCGTCCTTCAGCAGCTTGACCTGCCAGACGATGTTGTCGGCACGGCGGATGAAGCTCCCACGTCGGAGACGGTCGCTCATCACGCTGCCTCCCGGGCAAGGCACGCGACCACTAGCACGGAGGGGGCGAGATGACCCGACATCTCGATCTCAATGAGGCCCTGGCCGATCAGGGCCAGAACTTGCGGCCACGCACCTTCATCGGGATCGAGCGCCGCATGAAGCGCCCCCAGCGTGGCAGGCGGATGGTCGGCCATCGCGGCGACCCTGAGGGCGTACTCCTCGGGCACATCCCAGCGTCGGTGGTAAAGAATGGTCTTCGCCATCTTGAGGATCGGATGCGTTTCCACCTCCTCGCGCGTGATCACCATGAGGTTGGCGCCGTTCTCCCGGCATCGGTCCCTTACCCACCCGTTGCGGCCCAGCCAGCGCTCACGGGATCCATCACCTCCGTCGATCAGCCGGAGCGCTCGGTAGCTGTCACGTGCTGCCACCCACATGTGAGGAGTGAACTGGACAGAGTCCTCGGGGTTTAGGAATCTCCGGACCGTCTCTGCCTCTGTGGTCCACGAGAGGACGTCCGGATCGACCTCCAGCAGGGTCGCCATTCCGACGTGCCAGTAGCGGCGCAGGCGTTCCATGCGCCATCCGCCCTTGCGGGCCGGAAAGTAGCTCATCACCTGGGTCTGCCGCTGGCCGACCTCCTCCACAGGTTTCGGTCCTGCGGACTGGTCGACCTCCTCGTCAGACTTGGGTCCGGCTTGTTTGCGTTTGGCAAAGCGGGGGCACCAGCCGCCCTTGGGCGGCGTGGCACCAACACGGCGGCTGCGCATGCTCGTCGTCCTGCAATCGGGTGCCCCGTAGGGCGGAATAGCTCAGGCCGGGAGCCGGGCTATTCGCTTGCAGTGGCGAAGCGGCGAGTCGTGCAGGATGCGGGATGAACGCAGCACACCAGCCCGCATACGGCTTACGCGCGGCCGAGGATGCTGCGAAAAGTGTTGGGATCCTGCTTGCACCTGGTCGACCTCAGCCCGCGAGTGACGTCGGCCATCCCCCAAGGGACGGCCACTCTTCAGTACGTGCGGGATATCGAGCGATGCATTGCGGGCGGCCGAATAGCCGGAAACATGTGATTTGTCGAGTCCAAAGATCCCCAGCCGCCTTTTCCTGGCGCCGGATCTCATGGGGCTTGATACCTCAATGCCGGACATCGCAGTGCTCCCGCGCCGACGCTACGGTCTGTGTCAGGCGCGCCAGCGTGCGGATCGAGCCGTACTGCCAGACCCGTGACAGCGCGGCGAGCTCGACGCCGTCCAGTGGTTGGATCCAGCGGGGGGTCGAGTCCGAGCTCGACCACAAGCTTGCGGAGGATGCTGCGTGCGAGTGCCGGGATGTGCTCGGCGCTGAGAACGGGAAACCTGACGACGCGACACCTGTCCAGCAGTGCGCGCGGCACGCCAGCCAGGGTGTTCGCCGTGGCCCTAGAAGCTCGGCAACATGAGTCACCGTAAGATCTCCGGGCAGTGAGGGCACAGAAGGGCAAGGTGCGCACGACCGAACAGGCTGCCTAATTCAATAGTAGGCATCGGGGGTGTCCCGGCTGAGTGCGCCGCCATCGCTGGTGCAGAGGCGGCCTGATCGCGGAGGTTCGGGATCCAACTCAGCCGCGAGATGACTTGCGGACGTTAGATTCCTGAGGGCATCCGTCGTATTCGCGCGCGGTCCGGCCACAGCCCGCAACGCGCTACCGTTCCGACTGGAACCGAAACTTCACCTCGGGTAGCCAGCGGGGTGCTGTGGCGTGCCATAAGAGAGAACGTAGAGCGAACATTGGCCCGCCGTCAACGGGGTGCGCGGAGAAAAATCTTGCTTGCAGTCGGTGTGCCGATATCCGTAGGAAGGTAGTCTCCGGCGGGCCAGGGTGTCCGGCGGCAAGGGAGACCTCCTAGTGGCGATCTAGGCGACCCGCATAGCGCAGATACGGACCACCGGCTCTCGGCTGTCCGCCGCGCTTTGCTCTCGCTCCGTCCTGAAAGCCTCCCATGCCCCGTTTTTCCGATGGAACGCCGTCCGAATGACAGCCGCCTAACCCGTCCGCAGCTCCGACCGACCAGGGGCTGATCTTCTACGGCGATCCGGACAAGCTTTAGGAACCGCTGTTGCATGGCCGCCGGACGCCGTCATCCTTTTGAGCGACCTCGAGCTCAGGGTTCCTCTACATAAGCAAGTCGCCTCGCTGTTCGCGGCCGACGTCCCGGTCTTCTGGATCCCGAGCAACCATAATGCCGGATCCTCCGACGCCTACGACAGACTTTGGGGCGACCACCCCGACGGGAACCTGCACGCACGCTGCGTCGAGCTTGGTGGGATCTGGGTCGCCGGACTGGGCGGCGTCTTCAAGGGGCGAGTGTGGCGTCCTGATGCCGAGCCGGTGCACCCGTCGCGCGCCGACTACCTGGAGCATCTGCCGCACACCACTCGTTGGCGAGGCGGCCTGCCGCTGCGTGCGCGGGACGCGATCTTCCCCGAGGATCTCGATGCGATGGCGCGCCTGCGCGCCGATATGTTGGTGAGCCACGAGGCACCGTCGCGCCATCGGCATAGCCACGTCGCGGTGGCCGCCGCCGCCACGACTTGCGGTGCACAACTGGTTGTCCATGGGCACCACCACCATGCGTATGACGGCACGATCGGGTTTGGTGTGCGCGTGTGCGGGTTGGCTCGGGCCGAGGTGTTCAAGGCCGCGGCAGGAGGATCTAGCATGAGCCAGGCCACGGTGACGCCGTCCAAGGCACGCGGGCGAACCCTTGAGGAAGGGGAGAGGATCGGGCGCTTCTTGGTGATCCGGGATCTGGACGGGCGCCTGCACGCGGTGTCCGCCGGAGGGGTGGCGGCGATGTGCGAGAGCGACGACGGCACGGTGCTGATGCTGCCGGGCGGGCGGCTGGTGCAGGTGAGCCAGCCGCTCGAGGTGCTGTTGGCTTGGTTGAATGGGCGAGGACCCCAAAGGCTGCTTTGACAGAGCGGCCTTTGGAGCGGGACAGCTTGGCGACATTAGTTTGTCGTCCCCTGCGCTCACCGCCCTCTGGGGGGTATTGGAGGCCGGGTCGCGAGATCGGGCGTGAGCCTATCGTAGGGCGGCACTCTTCACGGCAAGCACGTTCGTGACCAGCCGTATCCCGGCATTGTAGGCGGCCTGCCGCACGATCAGGTACTGGGCACCCAGCCAAGCTACGAAGAGGAGCGCAACGTCTCTGTCCGGCACTGATACCAGGGCCCAAGGCCCGAAAACGATTAGGAAGGAGGCGCTCAGGGCGGTGTAGTCCCGCAAAAGGAGGAATGCCTTGTGAGCGGACGCGACCGTCACGTCCTCACGCACCGTCCTGTACAGCTTGTACCAGGCGGCGTTTTGGTCGGCGGGGTCGGACGGGAACTTACCTTTGAAGAACTTCAGGAAACGCGGCACGTCGATGCGGGTGTCCCGGGACGCATAGACGCTGAATGCTTGGTGGCCGGGGAGCGCGTGACGGCGGCGCCAATACACGAGGGACGCTTTCAGGTCGGGGCTCGGCAGGGCATTCAGGACCGCCGCGATGACGCCCGCTATGCCGACGGGCACCATGGTTTGAGCCTGACGAAAGAGACTTGGAAGACCCTCGACTTGGATCGTGTCGGTCTTCAAAACGCCATAGAAGAGGAGGACGTTGGCAGAGGTGATCAGCCACACGGCAGTATTATTCTGTTCCTTCAGCGATCTCACGTCATCTTCCGGCGTTGCGCTGCACAAACCATTCCCAAACGCCGCCGTCGCCGATCCGGAGCTCCATGTTTCCATAGAAACGGGTCGAGGCGACGCGGTTTGAGAAGCCCCGGTATTTGCTGCTGGCGTCAGTGGCGGGTTTCTGTCCGACGGAGACGAACGTCATCTGCGGTTTGATCAGCCTAACGGTCTCCATGTGATAGCCTGTGTCCCGTCCGTGGTGGCTCGCCTTGAGGAAGTCGCTCTTGAGCCCGATTCCCTCCAGGCGGATCAGCGCATCCCAGGCCATGCTTTCCGCATCCCCAGGGAAAAGGACCGTTCTACCCGCGTGGCGAAGCCGCAGCACGATGCTGACGTCATTGTAGCTGTCCGTCAGGTTGCAGCAGGTCAGGACCTCTCTGGTGGGACCGAGAACCTCGAACCCATCTCCACCCGTAAGGAGGTTCTCGTACGGGTAGCCGCGCGTGCAGTAGGTCGCTAACCCAGCACCGCGCAGCTGCTGATAGAACTCCCAGTCCACTCGGTCCTGATCGCTCCGAAAACTGGGATTCGGCTTGATGTTGGCTGTGTCCCAGAACGTGTCGAACCCCACGGTGTCGTACAGCCGCCGCAGACCACGCATGTGGTCCAGATCCGGATGGGTAAGGATGAACCGTGACACCCGCTGATGTGGATACGCCTGTTTCATGAACTGGATCGGGTCAGTTAGCTCCCGCTTCGCCCGCTCGCCGACCCCGCTTTCGGCGAACATCTCCTGATAGAAGCCGGACAGAGGATTGAGCAGTAAACCTCCCGATGCGCGACCGATCTCTTCCGCTAAGACGGCCTTGTAGGTGTCGTCGTCGTATTGCTGCGAGTTGTTGATGTCGATCATCGTGATCCGACCGGACGGGTGCTTGATGACCGTACAGTCGCCGTGACCAACATTCAGGAAATGGATACGCAGCAAAATCTATCGCCCATACGGATGGTGAGGGCGCAGGGACGTTGGCCCTTGTTACTGCATTTGCAAGAGGCACAGCGGAACGCCGCCGTTTATCCTCTTCCAAGCCCGACGCCTCAGGGGAGTGATCGCGTTGCGCCTCCAGCTTCATCGATGACGTGCGGAACGCCATGATGCCTCTAGCCTGTCCTCGGCCAGGCCCACCTCTGGGAAATGCGCCCCGTGATGGCGGTTAGGGTATTCCTAGGTTGAAGGAAGGCGAGTGGTTAGCATGCTGGTGCTCCGGGAACTCTACGGGACGGCTGCACCCTGCGTGTCCGTCATAAGGTGCTGGGTCCTTCGTAATCCCGAGTGTTCCATAGCTCGGTCGGGCCGAGGTGCCCGCGGATGAGCAGGCGCTCGATGCTTAGCCCCTCGTCTTTCGAAAGCCCGCGAGCGACTACCTCGACCCGCATCGGGCCGCGACGGAAGAAGTGCTCGTTCAATCTGAAGTTGTGAGATGTTCCGGAATTCACATGCTCGGGGCGGGTAGTTCGACCCTCGCCGATATACCGAAGCACTCCGTCGGCATCGTAAGCGCGATAGACCACGTGCGCGACCTCGTCCAGGTTCTCGGTCCTATCTCGGAGGGCGCGAGGGTTTCGGCGCTCGTGCGCTCGAACCATGGTGGTGCCGCCACTCGGCGTCTTCCGGGAAAACGTATGAACGCTGTGCTTGGCCCGCTCCTCCGGCGTGAGCAGTCGGTCCATGGGGCCCACAGTCATCCAGTAGAGCGTGCACTTGTCGTTCGACTTCACGGGGTCCGGGTGGAATTTGGGAACGAAGCCAAGTCGGTCCGGTGCTGACGTATTGTCGACGCGTTCCGGGACGTCTTGAATCGGCACCAGCACGTTGGCTGAAACCGTGAACCCGAAGGCGCCGGTCTCACGCTCGGCGGCGTAGTCGAAGACGCCGCCCGACGACACCAGGTTGAAATCGTCGGCGCCCATCCTGGTCCAGTGGTCGTGGATCCGCTTGTCGATATCGAAGACGAAAACGAGGTTTGCCCACGGTTCACTCTGCGACGTGCAGATGCGGATGGCGTTCCCGTTAGGGTCCATCAGCTTGAATCTTCCCTCGAGTCGGCTACTGAGTGATCCCGCGATGGCATTGTCTAGCTCGTCGAGCAGGTACTCGAAGCCGAACAGATCGCCACCACAGGAAAGCGGGTCCCTGGGCCCAAACCGGGCCGCCACCACCATCTCCACGGCCTCGTCGAACGTCGGCTTGTTCACGAATACCCGGAACGGATCGTCGGCTATCCAGCGGCCAGCCGCTGCACGAACCTGCTCCGTGAACTTGGTCCTCTTGCGGTCGAGCAGCACCTGCGAGATCGGCTTCACAGGAGGGGCGTCCTAATGAACGGGATCATCCCACACGACGCCCGACTGGAACTGGCGGAAGGCTGCCTTTATCGCGTTCCATGTTAAGCGTAGGTCCCGGAGATCCTCCTTGGTGAACTCGTGACCTGGGTGGTGCGACGCCGCCCTGAGGGTCCGGGCACGGTTGATCAGGTTTGCGGCGACGCCTGGATCTGAGAAGGCGACGCAGAATATGCTTTCGAAATGCTCGTCCTGAGTGATCAGGGCGCGATAGTGCGCGTAGTCCGCATGGTCCAACGGCATGCCGCCTTGGGCACGCCATTTTCCGAGCAGAGCCGAGCCGACTTCACCGCATCTCGGGAGCCTCTCCTCGGCCCAGTCGTCACCATATTTGGCCGACATCAACTCGTCGATGGCCTCGCGCAAGTAGGACTCATGCTGATACACGAGTGACTGCGCGCTCGCGCGATGGCGCGGCTGCTTATATTTTGCGAGCCTCTTGCGCTGGCGTTCCGCCTGCTCCGCAGTGGTCAGCACCCGAAAACGTGGCCAGCGCGGAAGACGCAGCCCCGCTGCGTCCAGAACCGTTCGGTATTCTTGCAGTCCGAAGCTTCCGGCCACAGGGGCGACCATCAGCATCTTCAGCGTGTCGTTCGATTCGAAACCAAACGCGCCCGCCTCATCCAACATCCGGTTGGCGGCCGACATGGCGTCAAAAGTCCCGAACAGCGTTGGGTCACGAGCAACGGCCGAGACTTGACCCATGAGCACTAGCTGTTCCGCGAGCGCTGACGCACTAAGCCGATGCTGCTCCAAAAGCCCGCTGATGCCAAGCGGACCGAGCTTCTGCGCGGTCTCCAGGACGGCGGCATAGGGGGAGCTTTGCCGAACCATGTCCGAGATGGCGCTCGGTAGCGGAAACTTGGAACCGATGTTCAAGTAGTTCTGGACTGAGGTTCCGTGCCACGGAGCCATGTGTTGCCCCAGGGTATCCAGCACGGACAACTGTTTGCCTAGAACGCTGTCGTGGGAGTGAGCCGCGTCTGTTATCGCTCGCATGCTGGTGCTTGCAGGTGTCGCGAGCGTGCCCGAGATTGCAGCTTGCATTGCCGGGCTCAGGAGTTGCTGACCGGGGTGAATGCCTGAAAGGTGCTTTTCCAACTCGGTTAAAAAAGACACGGAGCGGAGCGCAGCGGCATCGATTGGCATATCTGAATACTACACGACTGAGCCGAGCGGATGAAGAAAGAGGAGCAATGTCGCGTTCGGAGAACGCCATATGACACCCACGTCGGACGTCGTTGCGCTGCCCAGGCACACACCACGCAGCGGAACCGAGTGAGGTCGGCCTTACAGGTGGCCATCTTCGTTTTAGTCGCGCCGCCGTCGTCTTAACAGGTGGTTGATACCGCTTCATCGGTTGCTGCCCGTGCTCCGCGAGGAGCCGGTCCGCCCCGCACAGCAGCTGTCCCTGTACCGAAATGTCGGGTTCCAGAGCCAGATGCCTCCCGTCTACTCGTCCTCGTCCTCGTCCTCGTCATCTGGCAGCGGCAGCGAGCGGGCGAGCGGCCCGGCGTCCCCGTGGGAGTGGCGGTAGGCCCAGCATTGGCCCGGCCAATCGCGGCCTGACCGACGCGGCGCTGGAAGGAACCAGTTCAGGCTTGCCCATCGCCGCCGCGAGAATGCTGGGCAGGCTTGGTCGGCCCGTCGTGTTGCTGTCGTGCTGCTGTCGTGTTCGTGTCCCACCTGGGACGGCATCTTGGTCGCATATCAACAGGAGACGGAAATGACAGCGGCCACACCAACCAGCCTTCGGGAAGCGACCTCTGCGGAGGTCGCCCAACTCGTCAGAATGTTCCGCGAGGTTCGTGGATGGACGCAGGACACGCTTGCCGCCTTGAGCAGGCTTGAGGTGCGCACGATCCAGCGTGTGGAAAAGGGCGAGCGCAGCAGCCGGGATACCCGGCGAGCCATCGCTGGCGCGTTCGGCTTCGAGGATCTCGACGCCTTTTCCAAGTTCCAGGATGCGCCCTCGGCGGAGCACGCCGAGAAGCAGCGGCAGGAGTTCGAGCGGACGCACGCTATCCTGGACCTCGAACCTGTAGACGGCCGTGGGATTGTGTCGGCCCTAATGGATCTGAGCAGCGTTGGCGCGATTGGCCATCAGAGCTTGGCTGGTCTCTCCCGGAAAGCCCAGGACGCCTTCGCAGCCTTGTTGGATTACGCCCGGGACTGCATGGACGTCTGCGACGTTGCGTCGAAGACGGAGATGTTGGGTTATGGAGACGATATCCAGGGGCATGTAGACGCCCTGAAAGCCGCCGGGCACAATCTGTTCGTGGCTCGGCGCAAGGCGGTAATGCGGCCCAGGTCTGGGGCGGGCAACGGGGGAAACAGCCTGAAGATGGAGATCCTCTATCTTGTAACCGCGTCGGCCGGAGCCTGCCCAAGTAAGGTCGCCGTTCTGAAGGAAGCAGAATTCGGCTTGGGGTAAACGGACGCGAGCCGATATGGAACTCTGCTAACGCGCCCGCTCGCCAGGAACCTTGCAGATGAGGTTGGCTGTTCGGTGGCTCCGGTGGCTTGCATGCCTGCGTGCGATTTTGGCCGACAAGGATTCGACCCAGGAGCGAGCCGTGCGCCTTCCATTATTCGAGCAGCCTACGACCGCACATGTCCGCCGCCCCGGCTTGTTCGTCGTCAGCGCCGCCGATCCCTGGATCGAGCGGCTTGAAGAGAACACAGACTTCGGCAGCTGCGTGATGCTGGCGACAGCCTGCCTGCGCAAGGATCCGGGCTGCATTGAGGCTCACCTCTTCCTAGCCGCCCACACCGACGACGTTGACCGTCGCCTCAGCCATCTGCGCAAGGCCGTCGAAACGGGTGAACAACTGTGGAACCCCGTCGCCGCCGAGCTTGGGAACGAGATGACATGGTGGGGCTTCGCTGACACCCGGCCCTATATGCGGGCGATCCAGGCGCTGGGTGACGCCTTAGTCGAAGTTGGTGACCAAACGGAAGCTCGGGCCTGCTACGAGCGGCTAATTGCCATGAACCCCAACGACAACCAGGGCATCCGGTATGTCGTCGAGGGACTCGAGTCCGGGGTGTCGCGGATAAGGCTGTAGGCCGGAAGGGCTGCCAGGGAGTCCAGCAAATGACGGCTTAGTTCAGGCTTTGTGAGCCGCCCACAACTACATTTAAACGTCCAAATTCGCCACCTTCAGCGCGTTGCCCACAATGAAGTCCCGGCGCGGCTCGACCACGTCGCCCATCAGCGTCGAAAAGACCTGTGCCGCGTCCTCCACATCGCCCACCTTGACCTGCAGCAGGGTGCGGACCCGCGGGTCCAGCGTGGTCTTCCAAAGCTGCTCGGGGTTCATCTCGCCCAAGCCCTTGAAGCGTTGGATCGCCAGGCCCTTGCGGCCCTGCGCCAAGATGCGGTCGAAGGCGGTGGCCGGGCCGGGGACGCGCAGCTCGGTTTTGTCCAGCGCCAGCACCGCAGGCTCGGCGAACCGGCCGGCCAGCGCCTCCGCCCGCTCCGCCAGCCAGCGCGCTTCGGCGCTGCGCAGGCTGCCGCTGTCCACGCTGTAGCGCTCGGCGACGCCGCGCACCGTGCGGGCAAGGTGCAGGCCGCGGTCGTCCGCCCACACCTTCCAGGTGCGCTCGTTTGGCAGCGACACCGCGTTCAGCCGCTGCACCAGGTCGTTGCTGACCGCCATGGTGCGCGCCGTGTCGGCCGTCAGCGCCCCGGCGATGGCGGCCTGCTCCAGCAGCGCCGTCGGCACGGAGGTCGCGAGGCGGCGCAGGTTGCCCGCCGCTTCCCGCAGCCACGCCAGTTCCCCCGTCATCTCGTCGCCTGCGAACACCCGGCCATCGGCGTAGGCCAGCCGCGCTTCGGCCAATGCCTTGTCGAGCAGGTAGTCCTCAAGCGCCTGGTCGTTCTTCAGGTAACGCTCGTCATGGCCGCGCTTGGCGCGGTAAAGCGGCGGCTGCGCGATGTACAGGTGGCCGCGCTCGATCAGCTCCGGCATCTGGCGGAAGAAGAACGTCAGCAGCAGCGTGCGGATGTGGCTGCCGTCCACGTCGGCGTCCGTCATGATGTTGATGCGGTGGTAGCGCAGCTTGCGGATGTCGAACCCGCCCTGCTCCGGCTCGCCGCGGCCGATGCCGGTGCCCAGCGCGGTGATCAGCGTGCCGATCTCGGCGCTGCCCAGCATCCGGTCGAACCGGGCGCGCTCGACGTTCAGGATCTTGCCCTTCAGCGGCAGAATCGCCTGGAACTTGCGGTCGCGGCCCTGCTTGGCCGAGCCGCCGGCGCTGTCGCCCTCGACGATGAACAGCTCGCTCTTGCTGGGATCGCGCTCCTGGCAATCCGCGAGCTTGCCGGGCAGGGTGCTGACATCCAGCACGCCCTTGCGCCGGGTCAACTCGCGCGCCTTGCGCGCCGCTTCCCGGGCGGAGGCCGCGTCCATCACCTTCTGGATGATGGACTTCGCCTCCTTGGGATGCGTTTCGAACCAGTGGGACACGGTGTCGGCCACCGCCGCCTGCACCACCGGCTGCACCTCGGAGCTGACCAGCTTGTCTTTGGTCTGGCTGCTGAACTTCGGGTCCGGCACCTTGACCGACAGCACCGCCGTCATGCCTTCCCGCATGTCGTCGCCCACGAGGTCGAGCTTCTCCTTCTTGCCCATCCCCTCCGCATACTTGGTCACCACGCGGGTCAGCGCCTGGCGGAACCCGGCCAGATGCGTACCGCCGTCGCGCTGCGGGATGTTGTTGGTGAAGCACAGCATCGTCTCATGGAAGCTGTCGTTCCAGGACAGCGCGAACTCGACGCGGATGCCGATCTGGCTCTCGTCGGTCGTGACCGAGATCGGCTGCGACACCACGGAGGTTTTGCTGCGGTCGAGCCAGGCGACGAACGCTTCCAATCCGCCGTCATACTTGAACTGCGTTTCCTGCGCCGGCGCGTGCCGCTCGTCCCGCAGCACGATGGCCAGGCCGGAGTTGAGGAACGCCAGCTCCCGCAGCCGCCGCTCCAGCACGGCGTAGTCGAAATCGACCTTGGTGAACGTGCCGGTGCTGGGCTTGAAGCACACCTCGGTGCCGCTCGGCTTGCCGGAGGAGCCGACGATCCGCAGCGGCTCCGTCGTTTCGCCGTGCTCGAACCGGATGAAGTGCTCGGTCCCGTTGCGCCAGATGCGGACTTCCATCCATTGCGATAGCGCGTTGACCACGGCCGCGCCCACGCCGTGCAGGCCGCCGGACACCTTGTAGCTGTTCTGGTTGAACTTGCCGCCGGCGTGCAGCCGGGTCAGCACGACCTCGGCGGCGCTCACGCCTTCCTCCGCGTGCATGTCGGTGGGGATGCCGCGGCCATCGTCCCGCACCGTCACGCTGCCGTCGCTGTTGAGCGTCAGCTCGCAGCGGGTCGCATAGCCCGCCTGCGCCTCGTCCACGGCGTTGTCGATGATCTCGAACGCCATGTGGTGCAGGCCGGAGCCGTCGTCGGTGTCGCCGATATACATGCCGGGGCGCTTGCGCACCGCTTCCAACCCTTTCAGAACAGAAATGGAAGCGGCGTCGTAAGCGTCGGATTCGGGCGTCGGGGCGGCTTCGGACATGCCGTGAGAGGACTCCAAGGGAGGAACAGCAGACCCCACGAATATAGCTACTGACCCCCTGAAAAGACAGGGCTTGACCCGTTTAAATCGGGGGGAAGGCCGGGTCCGGGCGCAGGGTGTCGCCGCCGGTTTGCAGCCCCTCCGCAGCCCCGTGCAGCGCCGCGAACGGCTCCGGGTCGGTGCCGGTCAGCAGCACCTGGGCGGACAGGGCGGACAGCGCCTCCCACAGCGCCGCCCGGCGGTCGGCGTCCAGGTGTACCGCCGGCTCGTCCAGCAGCAGCAGCGGCGCGTCGCCGCGGGCCTCGGCCATCAGCGCGGCGTGTCCCAGCACGACGCCGATCAGCAGCGCCTTTTGCTGCCCGGTGCTGGCAAG
>CALMAB010000275.1 GCA_937858325.1 uncultured Acetobacteraceae bacterium | reverse complement strand
CGCACGTGGCAGAAGGCGGCGAGCAGCGTCAGGCGGATCGGGTCGGGGTGGCGGCGCAGCTCGTGCAGCTCCTCGACGCCGACGCGGCGGCGGTAGGCGAGCAGCACGCGCGCGGGCACGCCGTCGAACAGGTCCGCAGGCAAGCCCAGCGCGCGGACGGTCTGCAGCTTGGCCGCTTCCTCGTCGACGCTTTGCAGCCGGGCTGGACCGGTGCCGGCGCGCAGCGCGAGCAGAGGCGGCTCGCGATCGGCCTTGTTACTCGCCGCATCGGCCGTACCATCGGTGCCAGGGGTGGGAGCCTTGAGCAGGGCGTCGAGGCCGACCGCCGTCTCGGGCGGTAGGCGCGCGAGCACCGCGGCGCCGAATGCCTCCTCATGCCGGCGCAGGACGGAGCGCACCAGCCTGTCCAAGCGGTCAGGCGAGGGCGGCTCCAGCTTCAACGCCCGGCACCGCTCGCGCGCTGCCGCGACCAGCCGGTCATGCCGGCGCTCCAGGGCGAGCACCCTGCCGTCCAGCCATCGGCCGAGCGCCTCGGCGTCGTCCAGCGTGGCCTCGCGGAAGCCCAGGGCGACGCGGACCTGGGCGCGGTGATACTCGATGGTGCGACTCTGCCAGGCGCAGCCGCGCCATGCCGCCGCGGGAACGCCGACCTGAGTGGCGATGGCCTCGACCGCAGCCAGGGGCACGTCCTCGGCGCGGCGCGGGAAGCGGCCCTCGGCCTGGAACAACTTGAGCAGCACGGCGAAGCCGAGGCGCGTGGCGCCAGTCTTGTTGCCGAGCAGCGCGCGATCGGCGGCGCGCAGCGCCCAGCGGTCGTCCGAGTCGTCGGCCAATTGGTGATACCTTTTCCGCGCGCCCTCGGGCGTGCCGGAAGCGGCGCGGCCCGGGAAAAGGGGCCGGGGCCTTTCGACCCCGGCCGAGTTCGGGAGGAAGTGGCCGCTGTTTACTCCTGCCCGGGGCCCGCCAGCAGCGGCGGGTTTCTGGCCGTCGCGATCGACCGCTCCCGTCCGCTCAGCCCAGGAACCCCGTGGAGATCCAGGGCACCGCCGCGACGATCACGAGGCCGACGATCAGGGCCAGGACGTAGCCCACGATGGGCCGCATCCCCTCGTCGGGGTTGATGCGGCTGATGGCGCAGGCCGCGTAGTAGCCGACCCCGAACGGCGGGGCGAACAGCCCGATGCCCATGGAAAGGATCACCACCATCGAGTAGTGCACCTCGTGGATGCCGACCTGCCGGGCGATGGGGAACAGCAGCGGGCCGAACAGCACGATGGCCGGGATGCCTTCCAGCACGCTGCCCAGCACGATGAAAGCGAGGCAGGAGATCGCCATGAACGCCGGCGCGCCGCCGGGCAGGCTCGCCATCGCCGCGGCGAGGGTGGCTGAGAAGCCCGACTGGGTCAGCGCCCACGCCATGCCGGTCGCCGCGCCGATGATGAGCAGGATCGCGCCCGAAAGCGCCGCGGTGTCGGCCAGCATCGGCCCCAGGCGGCGCCAGTCGAAGCGGCGATAGATCAGCAGCCCGGCCAGCACCGCATAGGCGATGCCGATGGTGGACACCTCCGTGGCCGTCGCCACCCCCTCGATAACGGCGGCCCGGATCAGGAAAGGCAGGGCGATCGCCGGGAGGGCGATGACGAGCGCCCGGCCGATCTCGCCCCAGCCCGCGCGCCGCACGTGGGACAGGTCCTCGCCCCGGTAGCGCCACCAGACGAGGGCGCAAAGCGTCGCCCCGAGCACGACGCCGGGCAGCATGCCCCCGGTGAACAGCGCGGAAATGGAAACTCCCGTGACCGCGCCGATGGTGATGAGCACGAGGGAGGGCGGGATGGTCTCGGTCTGCGCGCCGGTGGCGGAGAGCAGGGCCACGAGGTCGCCGGGCTTGGCGCCGCGCTCGCGCATCTCGGGGAACAGCACCGGGGCCACCGCGGCCATGTCCGCCGCCTTTGACCCGGAAATGCCGGATACCAGGTACATCGCGGCCACGAGCACGTAGGACAGCCCGCCCCGCACATGGCCGAGCAGGCTGGCGAGAAAGGCGACCATGGCCCGCGCCATGCCGGTCATCTCAATCAACTGGCCCAGGAACACGAACAACGGCACCGCGAGCAGGATCAGGTGCGACATGCCCTCGTCCATGCGGCCGACCACGACCAGCATCGGCGTGTCGGTGGTGAGCCCGATGTAACCCACGGTCGCCAACCCGAAGGAGAAGGCGATGGGCACGCCGGCGAACACGCCGACCGCGACCCCGAACACGAAGAACACCAGCAGGTTCAGGTTGCCCAAGCCCTGCAGCGCCGGCTGCAGCAGCACCATGATCCCTGCCAAGGCGGCGACCACGCCCAGCGCGCCGAGCGCCAAGCGCCAGGTGCCGGCCTCCGCCAAGCGCAGCACGGCCGAAAGGATCATCAGGCCCAGCCCGACCGGAAGCGCGGCCGCCCGCCAAGCGTTGGGGATCTCCAGCGCCGGGGTGGTGATGAAAACCTCCTCGGAGGCGAACTCAAAGGCCGGCTCGATAACGATAAGCAGGAACGCAAGGGCGGCGGCGACCGCGACCACGTCGAGGAAGGCCCGCACGGGCGGCGAAACCTTGCCGACCAGGGCGGTCATGCGCATGTGCTCGCCGCGCTGGAACGCCACCACGGCCCCCAGCATGGCCAGCCACAGGAACAGCAAGGACGCCAGCTCGTCGGACCAGACGATGGGTTTGTGGAAGACATAGCGCGCCACCACGCCGGCGAGCAGCACGGCAATTTCGGCGACAACAAGGGCCGCGGCCGGGATTTCGACGAAGCGCCGTAGGGCTGCGTCCGCGGACGCGGCCCAGGCATTGCGGGTGAAGACGAGGTTGTCGGCCGCCGCTGCGGGGATGTTCTCGGGGTGGGTCATGGCGGCTACACCAGCTTGCCGGTGATTTTCTCGGGGGAGATCGCCTCGATCGGATGTATCGGGGTGCCGAGAGCCGGCGAACCGCGTGCCACGACGGGCTCGGTCACGCCACTCGGCGGGATGTGTGCATGGGAGTAGAGGATATCGTCCATGGCTGCACCTTCTGTGCCGGATTGCACCTTGCCGCCGTGGCCGGCCTCGCGGGTTGCGGCGGCATCACGACGAAGGCCGGGGGGCGGGCTGGGCGGTGGCGCCGATCGCCATCCGGCCCGCGTCCGAACGCGTTGCGGGTGGAGCCGCGTCAGGCCAGCGTGCCGACGGTTTCCTCGAGCAGGCCCCAGGTCTCCTCTCCGAACTTCGATCGCCACTCGCGGTAGAACCCGGCCGCCGTCAGCTTTTCGCGGAACGTCCCCTGGTCCACGTCGTTGAAGATGAGCCCGGCGTTGGAGAGGTCCGTCCGCAGCGCGGCATTCTGCCGTGCCACATCCTCGCGCTCGGCCATGCAGGCGGCGTTCAGGATGCGCGCCGCAGTTTCCTGCAGGTTCGTCGGCACACGGCCCCAGGCCCGGCGGTTGATCAGGAACCACCAGCCGTCCCACATGTGGTTCGTGACCGAGGCGTACTTCTGGACCTCGTAGAGCTTCGCCGCCTGGATGATCGCCGGCGGGTTCTCCTGGCCGTCAACCACCTTCGTCTGCAAGGCGGAATAGACCTCGGCGAAGTTGAGGCTGGTCGGTGCCGCGCCGAGCGCTCGGAACAGCGAGAGCCACATCGCGCTGACGGGCACGCGGATCTTCATGCCGCGCAGGTCGTCCGGCTGGCTGATCGGCTTGACGCTGCTCGTGATGAGGCGGAAGCCGTTGTCCCAGACCTTGTCGAGCACGACAATGCCAGCCCGGCTGATCTGCCCCCGCAGATACGCGCCGAGCTTGCCGTCCATCGCGCTCCACAGGGACGGATAGTCCTTGAAGGCGAAGCCGACGCCGGAGATCGACGCCGACGGGATCAGCGTCGAGAGCACGTTCACGCCGGAGTTCAGGAAGCATTCCAGCCCACCGGAGCGGAGCTGGGACAGCATGTCCGCATCGGCCCCGAGCTGGTTGGCGGGGAAAAGCCGCAGCTCGAACCGTCCGTCCGTCTCGGCCTTGACCTGCTCGGCCGCTCGGCTCAGGTGAACGTTGAGGGGATGCGACGCCGGCACGTTCGTGCCGATCTTGAAGGTGAACTCGGCCGCGTGGGCGTAGCGAGGCGGCATCGCTGCCGTGACGCCGACGCCGCCGGCTAGGGCCGCGAAGCCGCGGCGCGTGATGACCTTGGGCATGGTTTCCTCCTCGACTTTTGTTGGTTGGGTCAGGCCAGCGGGGTGGCCTTGCCGCTGCGGAACATGAGGCCGGCGGCCCGGAACCCGCCGTCCACGTTCAGCGTGTGGCCGTGCACGTAGCGGCTCTCGTCGGAGCACAGGAACACCGCCGCGTCCGCGATCTCCTCCGGCGTGCCGTAGCGCGTCATCGGGATCAGGTAGTTGTAGGCGGCGCGGGTCGCCTGGTCGTGCGCGTACTTCGCCATCTCCGTCTCGATGGCGCCGGGCGCGATGTTGTTGACGTTGATGCCGAACTCCGCGAGTTCGACTGCCATCACCTTGGTCAGCAGTTCGAGACCGGCCTTGGCGGAGCCATAGGCCGCGCGGCCGTGCCCGCCGCGCTGTCCGGAGAGCGAGGCGATGTTGATGACCTTGCCGCTCCGCTGCTTCGCCATCTCGCGGGCGCAGGCCTGCGCGACGAGGAAGGCGCCGGTGAGGTTGATCGCGATCGTGCGGTTCCACTCTTCGGACGTTATGTCGAGGAAAGGCGTGTTGCCCCCGATGCCGGCGTTGTTGACGAGGATGTCGAGCCGACCGTAGCGGCCGACGATCGCCCCGACCATCGCCTCGACCGACGCCTGCTCGGCGACGTTCACGCCGACCGCCAGGCCGTCCTGGCGGTCGAGCTTGACCAGGGCGTCGCGGGCGCCCGCCTCGTTGATGTCGGCGATCACGGGAACCGCCCCCTCGGCGGCCAAGGCCTTCGCGATCGAGAGGCCGATGCCACGCGCGCCGCCCGTAACCAGCGCGATCTTCCCTTGCAGTTTCATCCGTTGTCCTCCGCTTGTTCCTGTTGGGGCGTCCGTGTCACCCGGGCGATCCGTCGCGTGCCGCCCGGAAGAAGTCGTCTCCGCCGACCTGGCCACCCTTGAGTGCGATCTGCAGCCCGTCGCGGGCGGGATCCACCGCGTGGGCGCGGCAGAGCGGCGAGCCCGGCGCTACGGGCGCGATCGCCGTCAGGGCATCGATCCCGAGCCTCGCGGCCGCGTGGCCCGAGGTGTCCCCGCCGGAGATCACCACCCGGGCGAGGCCGCCCGCCCGGATGACCGCGTCGAGGACGCGCCCAAGCCCGCTGCCGATCCGGTCGTTGATCGCCTCGGTCGAAGCGCCGGCGTTCGCGACGGCCTGCCGCAACACGGCGACAGCCGGATCGTCGGGACCGGCGGCGCTGTAGACCAGCGGATCCTGCCCCATGGACAAGGCGCCCAGCGCCTCCTGGGTCGTGCGGCCGATCTCGGCCTCCCAGGCGCGCTCGTCCACCGCCTGCTCCGCCCGGATGCGGATGCCGGCGAAGCCGTGCCGCAGGGCATCGGCAATCTGCCGCGCGGTGACCGGAGAGACCGAGCCCGACACGCAGGCGGTGCGCTCGACCCGGCCTGGATGCCGCGGAGCAGGGTTGGCCGGGATCAGGCCCGCTGCCCGCCAGTAGGCCACCAGCGCGGCCTCCAGACCTTGCGAGCCGACGGCGAAGACCTGCGCGCCGTCCCTCTCCCAGACGAGCCGTCCCGCCTCGACCAGGGTCTCCTCGTCGAGCACGTCGAGCGACACGATCCGGGCACCCTCGGCGAGCGCCTGGGCCAGTTGCGCGTCGCCCTTCCTGCGCTTCATCGCGACGAAGTCCACAAGCCCGATCGGCTTGTCGGTCTGTCGCGCCAGATGGCGACCGAGGTCGGCCTCGTCCATCGGCGTGACGGGATGCCGCGACATGACCGGGTGCCGGTCGAGGCGGTAGCCCTTGCCATGGGCGAGCGCGAAGAGGTTGCCGAAGCACTGGAACCGGCCCATCGCCGGGTCGGCGACCACGAGGGGCACCCATCCCTCGAACATCTCCGCCACGACGTCGATGGCGCGGCCAATCGAGCCCACGCCCGGGGTGGAGTCGAAGGTCGAGCAGACTTTGTAGTGGACGACCGGCGCCGCAAGCGACCTCAGCAGCCCGAAGACCGGCGGCAGGTGCCGGTCCATCCATTCGGGGCCGCAGGAGCGCGCGACGCTCGCGATGCCGATCCCGCGGTAGCCGGCGAAGGCGGCGAGCCGTTCGGGCATCGGCGGCGTGAGGAACAGCACGGTGTCGAGGCCGCCGAAGGCGAGCGCCTCCATCGCGGCCGATGACCCCGTGAAGTCGTCCCCGCAGAAGGCGACGAGCGGTCCGTCCGGCAGCGGTCGGGGACGGCTCATGCGGCGGTCTCCAGGGCGCGGCCGAGTTCGGGATGGCTGCGTGCGTGCTCTTCGAGCGGGATGCCGGCGATCGCTGCGTCCCAGGCCTCGCGCATCGCGCGCACGCCCGCCGCCGGACCGTCGGGGTGGGCCACGATGCCGCCGCCGGCCGTCACGATGAGGTCCGTCGATTGCAGGGCCGCATAGGTCGCATGGACCTGCCGCACCGACTGCCCCGAGGAGAAGACCGGCATCACGGTGCAGGGCTTGTGGTCGAACATCGGCGTCAGGCAGGCGCGGGCCGATTGGATGACGCTCTCGTCCGGCTCCGAAAACTTGTTCTGCAGGCCGTTGACGTGCATGTGGTCGGCGCCCGCCAGACGCCAGAGCTTCTGCCAGGCGACATAGGACCAGCCGAGGAGCGGGTGGCGCGAAAGGTAGCCCCAGCCGTTGCGGTGGGCGTGGATCGGAAGCTGGCTGAAGCGGCCGAGCTCGATCATCCCGACGAGCCCGACCGAGTTCAGGCTCGCCATCAGGCAGGTGGCGCCATGGGCGAGCAGCGTGTCGTGGCGCCGGCGCATCTGGTCGAGGTCGCCGGTGAGGTTGAAGGCGAACATGGCCTTCTTGCCGGTCCGGTCGGCCTGGGCCTCGATCACGCGCATCACGGCGCGGACGCGCTCGTCGAAGGGGCAATCCGGGCCGTCCGACTGGAGTTCGTCGTCCTTGATGAAGTCGATGCCGGCCTCGCAGAGCGCCGCGACGAGCGCGGCCGTCGCCTCGGCGTCGAGGCCTACGCTCGGCTTGATGATGGTGCCGATCATCGGGCGGTCCTCGACGCCCGCGAGGCGGCGAGTGCCCGCGATGCCGAAACGCGGGCCGGGGTAGGCGTCGGCGAAGGCCGGTGGCATCCGGATGTCGAGCAGCCTAAGGCCGCTGACCGCGGCGAGCTCGAAGAGGTTGCCGGCGACCGTCGCGACGAGGTTCGGCAGCGACGGGCCGAGCGTTGCGAGGGGCCACGACAGCGTCACCCTGGCGCGGGTGATGCGCTTGCCGTCCCACTCGCCGCGGGCGGAGGGCAGCGAGCGCCGAGGCACCGCCTCGTCCAGGATCTCCAGCGCGGTCACCCGCGCCGCCGACCTTTCCTTGAGCTCCGGCGTCTCGCCCGGGACCGCGACGAACGTGCCGCTGGACTGCTCGCCGGCGATGACCTCGGCGGCGCGCCGGGGATCGATCGGGGTTTCCAGGAGGTAGTCGGCTTCAATGCGATCGGTGGGCATCGGCGGTCCTCAGGTTGGATGAGCACATCGTCAGCGAGGTTCTCGGTTCCGTTCGGGCCATGCGGGAGCTCAGGCCGCCGTCGACGGGCAGGCTGATCCCGGTGATGCAGGCCGCCTCGTCAGAGGCGAGGAACAAGGCCGCATGGGCGATGTCCCAGGCGATCCCCAATCCGTCCGGTAGGGCGGGCCGCGTCGCGCACGGCGACCATCTCGGCCGCGTCCGTGTGCTTCCCTGTCGCTCGGTCGATGGGACATCACGCGGGCTCTTGATCGCCGAGGAGCACCGCGATGCGCGGCGACTCATTTCCGAACGCTCGCCGATCCGGAGAGCGTCCCGTCCCCAGGATGCGATCAAGGGCTTGTCCGACAGGTCGGCACACAGATCCGCTGCAACGTCGGACGGAATACGTCCCCGAGCTTGGCATTTCCACCCCGTCTGATTCTTTGGTTCTGGGTGAACACCTACACGGGGCTGCGGCAGCGTGGTATTGCAGTTCGACGCAGGGTGATGTCAGGTTTCCTGACACCAGCACGCCGACGAGGCTCCCCGCCATGGCTTCGATCCGCCTACCCCTGAATGCTTTGCGCGCCTTCGAGACGACGGCCAGGCTCGGCAGCATGTCGGCCGCGGCAAGGGACCTGGGCGTGACGCACGGTGCGGTCAGCCGCCACATCCAGCTCCTCGAGGCTCAGTTCGGAGTTCCGCTCCTGCGCCGCCTGGCGAAGTCGGTGGAGCCGACCCCGGCGGGCGCCCAGTTGGTGGCGAGCCTCAGCGAGGCGTTCGGGCTGATGCAGTTCGGCGTGTCGCGGCTGGCACCGGGTCCGCTGACCCTGTCGTGCTCGGCCACGATCATGATGTACTGGCTGATCCCGCGGCTAGGCCGGTTCAAGCAGGACAACCCGACGGTCGAGATCCGCCTCAACCTGAACTTCGGCGAGGTCGACTTCGTCCGGGACGAGATCAGCCTCGCCATCCGGTCCAGCATGTTTCGGCCGCCGCAGGACGTGGTAATCCGATCACTCCTCCGGGAGGACATCGGCCCGATCTGCCATCCCGACTACGCCGGACGGCTAGGCCTGCAAGCGCCGGAGGACCTCGCCCGGGCCCGCATCCTCGGCACCGCGACCCGACCTGCTGCTTGGAGCGAATGGCTTTCCGCAATCGGCCGGTCCGATCTCGATCTCAAGAGCCACGAGCGCTTCGAGCACTTCTATCTGCTGATCCAGGCCGCCGCCTCCGGCCTCGGCGTGGGTCTGGTGCCAAGATTCCTGGTGCGGGACGAAATCCGCCGCGGCCACGTCCTCGCCCCCTGCGGGTTCGTGACGGGGCCGCATGAGCTAAGCCTCTGGATCGCGCCCCACCTGCGGACGCGCGGTGAGGTTCGCCGTCTCGCCGACTGGATCCGAAGCGAGATGGACGCCTCCGGGAAGCCTCTCGCCAACCAGTCCCAGGGCTGATTCAGGAATCCAGAGCACTCCGTCGCCGCCGCGCGGGCGGCAGCATGGTGCATGGATTGGGGCTGCGGACGCAGTTGCCCCAGCGCACTCGACATGGTGCTCATGGGGCGCGACCGCCACGTCGGCCTGTTCGCACCACCGGATCCTGGGTAGAAGCAACGGAGCAGAAAGTCAGTTTCGCCTTTCGGCACCGTTGACGGGAATTCCGGTCGCGGAGGAGTCGAAGATTCGATCCGGCGTGCTGGCCTACTCCCGCGGTTGGCACGTCCGGCGTTCGCGACTTCAGGTATGCGGCGAGGTAGGCGGTGCCGCAGACGGTAGCGCCACATCGCAGGTCAGGCCGAGGCGGGCATATCCTCGGCCAGGTGGTCCCGGGCCGTGGCAAGGATCCGCTCCGAGAGGGCCGGGTCGTCCACGGCCCGGGCGAGCACCAATGCGCCAACCAGCGCCGCCACAACGGCCAGCGCCTCCTCCTCCGGCGGCTGCCGCCGGCCTTCCGGGAGCAGCCGCGCGATGCGC
>CALMAB010000274.1 GCA_937858325.1 uncultured Acetobacteraceae bacterium | reverse complement strand
GTTCGGACGCGCCGGCGGCGGGACGGAGGGAAAACTCGACGCTGACGCCGTTCTGTTCAAAACGCTGCGTCGCGGATGGCGACCCCGCCTGCGCTCCGGTCCCGCCAAGCTGCGGAACGATGGCGAGCGCGAGGACGGCCAGGTGCCGAAGCCGCGCAGCGAAGCGGCCCACGCCTACAGCGCCAAGCGCAG
Organism: uncultured Acetobacteraceae bacterium; assembly: GCA_937858325.1. Classification (GTDB taxonomy): domain Bacteria; phylum Pseudomonadota; class Alphaproteobacteria; order Acetobacterales; family Acetobacteraceae; genus CAHJXG01. The sequence continues at coordinate 5,751 of CALMAB010000274.1, read as the reverse complement.
CGTGTTGATCGCAAAGCTGCCGTCGCCGCGATAGCCGGAGTCGAGCACGGTCAGGGAGAACACGACGCGGGTGATGGTCACCTCGCCAGGGTCGCCCATGATCCCCAAGAAAGACGCCGAGCCGTCGCCGCGGTTGCTGACCGACCCGGCGACGGTGCCGCCGCCCGGAATCTGGACGCGGGCGCTGCCGGCAAAGGCGCTGATCCCGAAGGTCACGTGCTCCACGGCGTCCTCGATGTTGATCTGCGCGCCGGCCCCGCGGATCGGACGGGCGAACAGGAACTGCAGCGGACCCGGCGAGGAGTCGGTGAACAGCAACGCCTCGCCCGGGGCAAAGCTGCCCGCCCAGCTCGGCCCGCCGTCCTGCGTCCGCCGCGCCAGGTGGCTGCCCCTGATCGCGATCTCGTAGTCGCGGGCGTTCCTGTCCGTTTGGCCACGGAAGGTCGGTCTGCCCCTGAAGTCCAGCGGCAGGCGGTCCGGGAAGCGGTCCCAGCCGATGGCGTCGGCCGTCCGGTCGGTCGGGGACAGGAACCCGTTCGGGTCGGTGATGAAGGCGAATGCCATGACGCAGCCCTCCCAGACTTGGATCATCGAGGTTTGTTGCATGTGGTCTGCGGCGCGTCGTGCCGTGCGCCGGCGTCCGGTCCGACGCGCAGCAGGCCCCACAGGCCGCCCGCGAACATGAAGCTTTCCTCCGTGCGGTACAGGTAGTCGCCGGGCACGTGGAAATCGCCGCCCGCCGTCGTCACGACGTTGACGTGCCGGGCCGGGCCGATGCCGTTTGCCGCGCCGACCCGGTATGGGCTGCCCGGGTTCCGCCCCACGACCGTGGAGCCGCACGCCCACGGGTTGAGCTGCCAGTCATGGCCGAACAGCGCGAAGGCGTGGTTGCGCGGGTGGCCGGCGGAATGGACGACGCGGAACCGCACCGCGTCGCCGGCATTGGCCTGGAACACCGGCGTTTCGGGGTCGCAGAACTTGCCGTGGGCGGGATCGGCCCGGCACGCGCCGCGCGACACGCGGGAGCTGAGCACGTCGCTGAAATCGAAGTCGTTCATCGTGTCCGGCTCGGCCGAAGGCGCCGCGCCCAAACGCGCCCAGAACGGCTCGCTACGGTAGTTGAACGCCTTGTGGCCGGTGTCCTCCGAGTCGTCGGCGTTGCGCAGGTTGGGCAGCGCGGTGCCGTTCTGGCGCAGGCTGACGTCGTCCTGGTAAACCACCACGAAGTCGCGGAACGTGCGCGGCACGCCCCGGTCATCGCGGTAGCTGACGGTGGCGGAGGCGGTGCCGCGGTCGTTCCTGTTCGCGTCCAGGTCGGTCGTCCACTGCGCGCCCCGCGGCTCCACCACCAGCGCGCCGACCGCGCCGTGCGAACTGTGCTTGATCACGTCCGCCATGTCGCGCAGCGCGACCGCGCCGAACTCGATGGGCGCCGGGGACGCGACCAGCGAGCGCCGGCCGTCGTCGCGCTGCTTCGGCGTCAGCGCGAAGTCGCCGGCGTACCAGTGGTAAACCGCCCGCTCCCCCGGCCCCACCGTGCTGTCCAGATTGTTGCCGACGAAGGAGCCGTCCTCGCTCAGGCTGTTCACCGCCAGCAGCCCCGGGTGCAGGCCCACGCGGCTGGACGACGCGACCTGGTTGAAGTTGAAGCCGGGCGTGGTCGGCGGCATGGCGTTGTAGCTCCAGCTCCGCTGGAACTCGCCCACCCGCGGGTCGGACGGGTCGCGCCACGTGTCCGGCATGTCGGGCGGCAACTCGTTCTTGAGGGTGACGGTCACGCAATCGTCCGCCGCGGCGCGCAGGATGAGCGGCTCCGGGTTCTGCCTGCTGGAGCACTGCCGCGCGTTGGCCGCGGCGCCGCACACCGGCTCGTCCTTGTAGGTTTCCCTTGTGCGGACGAACAGGATGGCGTCGGGATCGCGCAGGCCGGCGGCCTTGCTGTAGCTGAGCGTGCCGTCGCGCTTGCCGGCGGAGGTTTCCAGCCAGTCCCGCGCCAGCACGGCGGACACGTCGACCCGCCGCAGGGGGCTGCCGGACGGGCAGGCGCTGCCCGCGGCGGGGATCACGTCGTCCGGCCGGGCCGGCGGGTTGGACGGCAGGCGCCGGAGGAACGGCAGGGTGCTGTCCCAGCGGAACGCCCGCAGCAGCCCCCATTGCCCGTCCCACAGGTTGTCGGTGGCGGTGGACGAATACAGGTAGTCGGTGTCCCGCTGCGGCGAGGCCGGGTCGATGTTGACGTTGAACTCGAAGTGCTCGGAGATGCCGATCGGCTGCGCGTTCATGTAGCCGCTGTTGGGCGACGACGGCTGGGACAGCCATTTCACGCCGTGCATGTTGAAGACGTGGTTCTCCTCCTGCGCCCCTTGGATCAGGCGGACCTGCACGCGGTCGCCGGCATAGGCCATGAGCAGAGGGGTGGCCGGGTCGCCCGGCCCGCGCCCGCGGCCCAGCGCCTCGGTGAAGATCGCGTGGCCGGCCTCGCCCTGTTCTTCGTGGGTCTTGGAGCTGAACACGTTGGCCATGTCGCCCGCCGCGCCGGGCTTCTGCTGCATACAAGCGTTGCGGCCGTCCGGCAGCGGCGCGCAGGACAGCGGGTTGCGGGGCGCCTCGCCCGGCGCCGGCACGACCTGCTCGCCGACGCGCAGCGGGATCGGCTCGTTGCGGTAGTTGATGAGCTGGGTGCCGGGGTCCTTGGTCGAGATGCCCTCCGGCTGCGGCGTGCCGGTGTGCAGCACGGGGCTGGGCAGGTTGCCATCGACGCGGTTCGGCGCGTTGACCGGCCGCGTCGCGCCGCCGCCGCCGGAATACACCAGCGCATAGTCGGCAAAGGCCAGGTTGAACTCCCGCGCGGTGCGCTTCTCGTCCACGCAGCTCGGGTCGGTCTCGACGTTGCACGCCACCCCCGCCTTGGGCGTGACGATGTTGGCGGCGTAGGAGGTCGGGCCGCCATCCGCGCGCGGCGCGGCTTCGGCACCGAGGCTTTGCCCGTCCAGCGTTTGCCACACCGACCCGGCCGGCTCGACCACCAGCGCCGCGTACAGCCCGTGGTGCTGGTGCGAGCTGGGGCCGAAATGGTCGTGGGTGAACACGGTGAGCAAGGTGCGGTCCTCGCCGCCCGCTTGGGCCGGGGCCAGCAGCGGATCGGCCCACCACCGCTGCACCGTGGTTTGCGCGCCGCAGAACGGGTGCTGCTCCCGCATCGCCGCGCTGTCCCAGGTGAGCGGGTCGGTGCCGGCGGGGCAGGCGCCGCGCTCGTCCCCGGCCATGCTGCCGGCGCCGAACATCCGGTGCGTCCGCGGCGTCAGGCGCTCCGGGGAGCCGATCAGCTGCTGGTAGCGGTTATAGGCGGCGATGCGTTCCCGCACCTCGTCGGCGGCCAGCGTGCCGTCCTCGTAGTTCCAGCCGTTGCCGGAGCCGTCGGAGGAGGTGACGTCGAACTTCACCAGATGGATGTGCTGGCCGAGCACATCGGTCGGCGAGAACACCTGGAAGTCGTCGAGGTTCAGCGCGCTGGGCACCAGGTTGGTCGCCTTGAACACCACGCACTCGCCGGACCGGGCGCGGAAGAACAGCGGCTCCGCCGGGCGGGCGCCGGTGAAGGTGTCCTTCACGTCCCCTTCCAGCACGGCGATGCGCGCCTGGGGGTCGTGCCAGCCGGACTTGTTGACGGTCATGTCGAACTGCACGTAGGCGGCGCGGTAGGTGCGCGCCCGCAGCGGGTCGTCGAACTCCGCCGGGCACGGGTTGGCGTAGGGCGCGCCGGGATGCGGGGCGCTGCTGCCGTTGACATGGAACAGCGTGCGCTTCCCCGGCGCGTCGCAGGTGCCGTCCGGGTTGCAGGTCGGGTAGCCCTTGGCCTTCCAGCCGAAGCGCGTGTCGTCGTCCGCCGCCGCCCCGCCATCCACCCCGGCCTTGCCTTCATGGAACGCCATGGCGCGCTTTTCCTCGTCCGTGCCGTCGTTGCCGTCCTCCTTGGGCCGCATCAGGTGCAGGCGGGCCGTGGTGAGCTTCTCCGCCAGGGACACGATCTGCGGGTCGGTGTTCAGCGACCGCACCCGCCCGGCGATGCAGGCGGCGTCCACGCGGCCCTTGTCATACAGGTCGCCCGTCGCCGGCTGCTGCTGGCACAGCGCGTCGTCGGCGCCCTTGCTCGGGATGTCGGCGACCGCGGCCCGCTTCGTGGCGTCCTCGAAGCGGTGGCGCGGCAGGCCGCCGTCGCTGTTCTCGATCGTCGCGGGAGCGCGGTCCAGGTCGAGCGGCGGCTGCGGCGGGCGGTGGCCGGGTGCGCCGGCGATGAAGAACGGGTAGCCCTTCACCTCGGGCGTCGGCATCCGCGGCATCGGCGTGTGCGGCAGCGGCACCACGGCGGGGTTCGGCGTGCCGCCGGCGATCTCGCCATCGGGCAGGTTGCGGTCGGGGGTCCCGGCCTCGAACACGTCGTGGCTGCGCCACAGTTCCCACATGCCCTGGGCGAAGTGCGGATACAGGTGGCAATGGAAAATGCTGTCGCCCACGGTGAAGTTGCGGTTGCCGGAGCCGCCGTAATGCACCTCGTAGGTGAAGGAAGCGCCGGGCGAGATGGTCTGGCTGTCCAGGTAAACCGACTTCGGGTCGTGCTTGTCCTGCACCCATTGGTGGGCGTGCAGGTGGAACACGTGGGTTTCCTTCGGCCCGGCGTGCATGTTGCGGAACCGCACGGGGTCGCCGATGTAGGAATGGTGGACGTTGGACGGGTCGTCCGGGTACAGGGCGCGCGCCTGGCCGTCGGCGTCGCGCTGCACCACCATCGCCGGGTCGCCGTTGGCCCAGGAGGTCAGGAAGAACTCTTCCAGCTTGCACTCGGTACAGTTCGCGGCGGGTCCGGTCCGGTTGCGGTTCGCCATCACCATCGGGCCGAGGCCGGACGAGCCGTAGTTGATCGCCGTGCCGTCGCGCAGGGCGTGCAGCGGGTTGGCCTCGTCGTCCAGCTCGGGATAGGCTTGGATGGCGGTTATCTCGTCGTGGAAGATCGTGGTGAACTCGCGGTACGGGCGGCCGCAGACGCTGCCGGGGCCGGTCACTTCCTTGCAATCCTCGCCGGGCCGCGCGCCAGGGCCGGACGCGCCGCGCGGCGCCACGTCGATCACCGCGTTGAGGTCGCCGTAGATCAGCTCGCGCTTGGCGTCCAGCATGGCCAGGACAGGCTGGCCCTTGCGCGGCCCGGCGGGAAAGAGCGCGTCGTAGTTGACCACCGGCTGGCCGAACGCCGTTCGCCGCAGCGTCGCCGCGTCCAGCTCGTCCTCCGTGACCTGGGAGCGGAACCAGCGGGCGCCTTTCGGCTGCACGTTGACCGAGCCGAACAAGCCGAGGCCGAGCTGCCCGCCGTCGCCCTCCCCACCGGCCGGGGCGGCCATGGAATAGAACAGGTAGCCGCCCTCCTGCTTGGCATACCAGTTGTAGCTGCGGGTTTCCCCGGGGGCTGCGAGCGAGGACGGGTTGCGGCCGACGTTGGCGCCGTCCGACGCGATGCCGTCGATCAGGTTCAGGCCGTTGACGTGCATCGACGCGCGGCGGGTCGCCGGCTCCTCGGCGTCGATCAGGATGCGCTCGCCGGAGGACGGTTCCTCCACGATGTCCTGCCCGCCGGGGCTGCGCTGCAGCAGGTTGGTGAAGACCACCCGCAGGCAATCCCCCTCGTTGGCGCGCAGCACCAGGGGACGCGGGCGCTTGTCGGGGCGGAGCTGCACGTGGCCTGCCAGGCGCGCGTCGGCG
>CALMAB010000273.1:1558-6945 GCA_937858325.1 uncultured Acetobacteraceae bacterium | reverse complement strand
CCTACGCGCAGTTCTGCGCCACCGGCCACGCCATCGACGAGCGCCTGGCCGCGCTGGGCGGGCACCGTGCCGCGCCGTTGCTGGAATGCGACCTTGATTACGACGCGCCCGCCGCCGCCTGGCTCGGCACCACCCTGCCCGCCCTGCGCGGCGAGGCCGAGCCGGCGCCGAGCGTCATCCACGTCGATTTCGGGGCCGTGGGCGGCGAGGCGCGCGAGTACAGCAAGTCCAATCCATTCCAGGCCGAGATCACCGACCTGGTGAACCTGAACTCCAGCCGCTCGGCCAAGCAGACCACCCACGTCGAGCTGTCGCTTGCCGGGTCCGGGCTGACCTACCTGCCCGGCGACGCCATCGGGGTCGCGCCGGAGAACGACCCGGCCGTGGTGGAGGCGGTGCTGGACGCCGCCGGGCTGGCCGGGGATGCGGCGCTGCACGCGGCGCTGGTGGCCAAGCATGACGTGACGACGCTTTCGGGACACGTGGTGCGCAGCTTCGCCGAACTCACGGGCGACCCGAGCATCAAGGACCTGGCCGGCGACCAAGAGCGGCTGGCTGAGTTCCTGCCCGGGCGCCATGTTGTCGATCTGCTGACCACCTTTCCGAGCAAGCTGACGCCCGCGCAGCTGACCGGGCTGCTGCGCCCGCTGCCGCCGCGGCTGTATTCCGTGGCGTCCAGCCAGGCCATGGTGGGCGAGGAGGCGCATCTGCTGATCAGCACGGTGCGCTACCAGACGCATGGGCGGGACCGCGGCGGCGTCGCCTCCACCCACGTCGCGGACCGGCGCCGGGTGGGCGACCACCTCGGCATCCACGTCAAGGCCAACCCGCACTTCCGCCTGCCGTCCGACCCGGCGACGCCCATCGTCATGATCGGGCCGGGCACCGGGGTCGCGCCGTTCCGCGCCTTCATGCAGGAGCGCGACGCCGCCGGGATCACGACGCAGAATGGGGGCAAGAGCTGGCTGTTCTTCGGCGAGCAGCGTTACACGCACGACTTCCTGTATCAGCTTGAATGGCAGGACCTGATCGAGCGCGGCGTGCTGGGCCGGATCGACGTGGCGTTCTCCCGCGACCAGGACGCCAAGGTCTACGTGCAGCACCGCATGTGGGACGCGCGGCGGGAGCTCCATGCCTGGATCGAGGACGGGGCCACGCTTTACGTCTGTGGCGACCAGACCCGCATGGCGCGCGATGTTCACACGGCACTGCGCGACATCATTGCCGACGGCGCCGGGGTGGCGGCGGACGCCGCCGAGGAACGTCTGGCCGCCATGAAGAAGCAGGGCCGCTATCTGCTCGACGTTTATTAACGGAGGCTGTTATGCCCGACACCAATTTGCCGCCGTCCAAGACCCCCGCCCTGTCCAAGAACGAGGGCATCAAGGCCCGCAGCCGCGCGCTGCGCGGCACCATCGCGGAAGGCATGGGCAACATCGTCACCGGCGCCTTGGCCGAGGACGACACGCAACTGACGAAATTCCACGGCTTCTACCAGCAGGACGACCGCGACCTGCGGGCGGAGCGCGGGCGCAAGCGCATGGAGCCGGCGATCAGCTTCATGGCCCGGCTCCGCATCCCCGGCGGGCGGGTCAGCCCCCAGCAATGGCTGCAACTGAGCGAGATCGCGCGGGAGCGGGCCAATGGCACCATCCGCCTCACTACCCGGCAAACGATCCAGTTCCACGGCATCATCAAGGGCAACTTGCGCCCCGCGCTGTCCGCGGTGAACGACGCGCTGCTCGACACCATCGCGGCCTGCGGCGACGTGAACCGCAACGTCATCTGCACATCCAACCCGCACGCCAGCCCGGCGCATATGGAGGCATTGGCGCTGGCCAGGCGGCTCAGCGACGAACTGCTGCCGAAGACCCGCGCCTGGCACGAGCTGTGGCTCGGCGAGGAGCGCGTGGCCGGCGGCGAGCCGGAGGATGAGCCGCTGTACGGCACCACCTACCTGCCGCGGAAGTTCAAGATGGCCATCGCCGTGCCGCCGCAGAACGACGTGGACGTGTTCGCGCACGACCTGGGCTTCATCAGCATCGAGCGGGACGGCGCGGTGATCGGCTACGACGTGTCGGTGGGCGGCGGCATGGGCATGACACACGGCGAAACCGACACCTTCCCGCGCACCGGCGACGTGATCGGCTTCTGCACGCCGGAGGAAGCGGTGGCGGTGGGCGACGCGGTGATCCGGGCGCAGCGCGACCACGGCGACCGCAGCGTCCGCAAGCACGCCCGGCTGAAGTACACGGTCGAGCGCATGGGCGTGGACGCCTTCAAGGCGGAGGTCGAGCGGCATTTGGGCCACAAGCTCGCCCCCGCGCACGGCGCGTCGTTCACCGGCACCGGGGACCACCTGGGCTGGTCGCAGTCGCCGGACGGGACGTGGCAGTATTGCCTGTTCATCGAGAACGGCCGGGTGCATGACCTGCCGGACCGCCGCCTGCTGTCCGGCCTGCGCGCCATCGCCAACGTCCACCGGGGCGAGTTCGTGATGACCGCGAACCACAACCTGATCGTCGCCGGCATCGCGCCGGAGGACAAGGCGGGCATCGCGGCGCTGCTGCTGCAATACGGGATGGAGCAGGGCATGTCGGCGCTGCGGCTGGCGTCCATGGCCTGCGTGGCGTTGCCGACCTGCGGCCTGGCCCTGTCGGAAAGCGAGCGGTACTTGCCGGGCCTGATCACCAAGCTCGACGCGGTGATGGAGGAGGCCGGGCTGCGCGACCAGCCCATCGTGCTGCGCATGACCGGCTGCCCGAACGGCTGCGCGCGGCCCTATTTGGCGGAGATCGCCATGGTTGGGCGGGGGCCGGGGCGCTATAACCTGTATCTCGGCGCGGCGCCGGACGGCACCCGGCTGAACAAGCTGTATCGCCGGGACGTGGACGAGAAGGCGATCCTGGAGGCGCTGACGCCGCTGCTGCACGAGTACGCGGCAGGGCGGGAAGAAGGGGAGCGGTTCGGCGACTGGGTGATCCGCGCCGGGCACATCCAGGCGACCACGGCGGGCAACCGGTTCCATGAGGATTTGCCGGAGGCGGTGGCGGCTTGAGGCTGTCGATTCGATAAAGTTGGTCGCCGGCGCTTAAGGTGGCAGCGTCCCCACCCGGCCGTGCTACGGTTCGGCTTGAAGGATTGGCGCGATGAGCAGCACGACGGAAAGCTTCGCCGAGCGCGTGATCGCCGCCTTGCGCGCGCATGAGGCGGAGTTGCGCGACGCCGGCGTCCGTCGTTTGTCCTTGTTCGGCTCCGTCGCCCGCGGCGATGAGCATGCTGACAGCGACGTGGACCTCGCCGCCGAGTTCGATCCAGGTGCCCGCATGGACCTGTTCCGTTTGGCTGCGCTGGAGCGGCGCGTTGCGGAGATCGTCGGACGGCGCGTGGACCTGATGCCCGAGCCAACCGAGAAGCCGCGTCTGCGGGCCAACATCGAACGGGACCGTCGGCTTGCCTTCGAAGCATGATCCTGCCAGCAGCCTGGCCGACATCATCGAGAACGCCCAGCGCATTGAGAGTTACCTAGCCGGCATGGACCGTGACACGTTCGGACAGGACGGGCGCACACGGGATGCCGTGGAGCGTTGCTTGGAACGAGTGTGCGAAGCGGTTTACCGCCTCGGCGAGCAAGCGGGCGAGTTGATGCCGGGCCATCCATGGAGCGATATCCGGGGCATGGGCAATCGTTTGCGGCACGCCTATGACCGCGTGAATCCCGACATCGTGTGGAACACCGTCCGAGAACGTACGCCAGCTCTTGCAGATGACGCGCGGCGAGCGTTGGTGCAGTTGTCGGCGAAGCCAAACGCCGCCGGCTAAGAGAGAGCCGCTTGCGGCCTAAAGCCGCCGCACCGGCAGCGACCACGCCAGCAGCAACCCGGTTGCGCTGAACGAGGCGACACACAGGAACGCCGCGCGGAACGCCGACCCGATCTCGTCCGCCGCCACGGCGCGCCGGGTCGGGTCCACATGGTCGAGCACCGCCGGGCCGCGCTCCACGATCTCGGCGAACAGCCCGGCGGTCGCCGGGTCGGTCGCGGAAAGCCAAGCGAACAGCACCGCGCCGACCAGCGCCGTGCCCAGCGCCGCGCCGATGGAGCGGGAAAACTGCACGGAGGCCGACGCCGCCCCCAGGTTCTTCGGCCCGGCCACCATCTGCACGGTGGTCTGCACCACCGGCATGGTGGTGCCGAGCGACATGGACAGCAGCAGGAACACCGCCGGCAGCCCCGCCGTCGGCAACCGCTCGGCGCCCAATGCCAGGAACACCAGGCACGTGGTCACGGACGCCAAGCCGAAGGACGGGAACACCGCCGTCCGCCCCGTCCGCGCGATCATGCGCCCGGTCAGCAAGGAGCCGAACGCCAGCCCGGCGGTGAGCGGCAGCAATAGCAGCCCTACCCGGCCCGGCGGCGCCCCGCGCACCACCTGCAAGTAGATCGGCATGAAGGTGACGCAGGACACGACGGTGGCGCCGACGCAGGCGCCCATCGCGTCCGCGCGCCAGATCGCGGGCAAACGCAGCAGCGCCACGGGGATCAGCGGGCTGGTGGTTTGCCGCTCCTGCCGCAGCAGCAGGACCAGCGACGCCGCCGCCAACCCCACCAGCCCGGCCACGCCCGGCACGACGGCGGCGGAGATGCGCTGCCCCCGTTCCAGCGCCATCAGCAGCGGCACGACGAAGCCGGAGAACAGGACCAGCCCCAGCCAGTCGAACCGGAAGTGCCCTCGCGGCGGCGCGCGGTTCGGCAGCCGCACCGCCAGGACGGCCGCGAGCAGGCCCAGCGGCAGGTTGATCAGGAACACTGACTGCCAGCCGAGGTGCTGCGTCAGCCAGCCGCCCGCCACCGGCCCGAAGGTGGAGGACGTCATGAAGATAGAGGCAAGGTATCCCTGGTAGCGCCCCCGTTCCCGCGGCGGCACGGTTTCCCCCACCAGCGCCTGCGACAAGGTCATCAGCCCGCCGCCGCCAAAGCCCTGCAGCACCCGTGCGGCCACGAGCCACAACAGCGTGGGCGCGGCGGCGCAGCCGACGGATGCCGCGACGAACACGCCCAAGGCCCCGAACAGCAGCCGCTTGCGCCCCAGCACGTCGCCCAGCCGGCCATACACCGGGGCGGCGATGGTGGTCGCCATCAGGTAGGACACGACGACCCAGGAGATGCGCTCCACGTCGCCCAGCGTGCCGGCGATGGCGGGCAAGGCGGTGGCCACGATGGTTGCGTCCACCGCCGCCATGAACATCGGCAGGCAGATGGACGGGAACACCCGCATGAACAGGCCGCGGGTGGAATCTCCCTCCGCCGGGTCGGGCGTCGCGGGCGGCGCGGGGGCCACCCGCAGAAAGGGCGTGTCGGGGGGCATGAACGCCCGGCAGCCTAGAC
>CALMAB010000273.1:0-1548 GCA_937858325.1 uncultured Acetobacteraceae bacterium | reverse complement strand
GCCCGGCGGGCGCTGGCCACCGCCGGGGTCACGACACCGCCGGGCTTCATGTCGGGACTTCGCGGCCCATGGCGAGGAACTTCTCGCGCCGCCGGGCTTGCAGCGTGGCGGCGTCGAGCGGCAGCAGCGCGGCCAGCGCCTCCCCCACCGCGGTCCCGACGCTCGCGACCGTCTCGGCCGGCATCCGGTGGGCGCCGCCAATCGGCTCCGGCACGATGGCGTCGATCAGGCGCAGAGCGTGCAGGTCGGTCGCCGTGATGCGGAGCGCTTCGGCTGCCACTGACGCCTGCGCCGCGTCGCGCCACAGGATGCTGGCGCAGCCTTCCGGCGAGATCACGGAATACACGGCGTGCTCCAGCATCAGCACCCGGTCCCCGGTGGCGAGCGCGATGGCGCCGCCGGAGCCGCCCTCACCGATGATCGTGGCGACGATGGGCACGGGGGCGACTAGGCAGGCCTCGATGGAGCGGGCGATGGCCTCGGCTTGGCCGCGCGCCTCCGCGTCGATGCCGGGAAAGGCGCCGGCAGTGTCCACGAAGGTCAGCAGCGGCAGGCCGAAGCGCCCGGCCAGCTCGATCAGCCGCCGCGCCTTGCGGTAGCCTTCCGGCCGGGCCATGCCGAAGTTGTGGGCGACGCGGGTGTCCGTGTCCGACCCGCGCTCGGTGCCCAGCACGACGACGGAGCGGCCGTTGAACCGCCCGAGGCCGCCGACCACGGCCGCGTCGTCGGCAAAGGCACGGTCGCCGGCCAAGGGCGTGAACTCGGTGAGCAGGCCGTGGATGTAGTCCAGCGCGTGCGGGCGCTCCGGGTGGCGGGCGACCTGGGTTTTCTGCCAGGGCGTGAGCTTGGCGTAGGTCGCGCGGAGCTGCTTGTCCGCCTTGTCGGCCAGGCGCTGCACCTCTTCTTCGATGTTGATGCCGCCCGGCTCCTGGGTCCGCCGCAGCTCCTCGATGCTGCGCTCAAGCTCGGCGACGGGTTTTTCGAAGTCTAGGAAGTGACGCATCGGCGGGGGCTTAGCCTCCTTGACACCGTTACGCCAGGGGATGGTGCAGGGCGACGAGCTGCTGCAGCCGCTCCGCCAGCACATGGGTGTAGATTTGCGTGGTGGCGATGTCGGCGTGGCCGAGCAGGGTTTGCAGGCTGCGCAGGTCTGCTCCGCCGGCCAGCATGTGGCTGGCGAAGCTGTGGCGCAGCACGTGCGGGCTGACGCGGGCCGGGTCGAGGCCGGCCTGGAGCGCCGCCTGCTTCAGCAGCAGCGCGAAGCCCTGCCGGGTCATCGGCTGGCGCGGGTCGCGCCCGGGAAACAGCCATCTGCTGTCGGTCGCGGTGCCGAGCGCCGCCGAGGCAATCCGGGCGCGGTCCGACAGCAGCACCATGCGCTCCCGCCCGCCCTTGCCGCGCACGATCAGCGTTTCGGACGCGGTCGCCAGCGTGGCGCGCGTCAGGCCCAGCAGCTCCGACACGCGCAGCCCCGTGCAGTAAAGGATTTCAAGCGCCGCGCGTCCCAGAAGGCCGGGCACGCCGGGCCGGGCCGCGGCGGCGGCCAAC
>CALMAB010000272.1 GCA_937858325.1 uncultured Acetobacteraceae bacterium | reverse complement strand
TCCCGCGGGTGGCGCTGAGCACGATGCCCAGGACCAGCCCGGCCTCGAACACCTCGCGGAACACGATCAGCGCACTTGCCAGCATGGTGCTACTCCCCAGCCGCGATCAAAGCGCCGCGTGCCTGGTCCTGGTGGAACTCGTCGATGAAGGGATAACGCCCGGCGGCCAGCGGGCCGACCCGGATCGTCGCTTCCCGCCCGGCGGAGATGACCTTTTCCGCCCCCAGCTCCCGGCTCTCGAACTCGGCCGGGGTGTCGTCGGCGTTGTGGACGATCAGCACCAGCCGCTTGCCGGCCGGCACGGTGAGTTCGGCCGGGTCGAAGGCGTGGTTCTTGATTTGGGTGCGGAAGGTCAGCGGCTCGTCCGCCCGAACGGGAGCCGGCGCCGCCACCAACGCCGCCAGGGCGGCGACGCCCAACACATAAAGCCGCATGGAAACCGTCCCGGGGTGATTGCAAACGACTCTCAATTGCATTATCCCGGCGCCAAATGCAAGCGGTTTGCAGTTGGAGGCGGAATCATGCGGCAACGGCGCGCGATGGCATGGGGTGGGTTGGCGGCGGCAGCAGCGGGGGCGTGGCTGGCGGCAGCGCGGCCAGGCGGCGCCGTGCCGGCGCTGCGTCCCGATCCCGCCGTGCCCGGCTTCACCGCCGCTATCTGCAACGCGCATCCGCCCCGGCTCGTCCACGCTTATGCGCGCGGGATTGAGATCGTGGCGCCGGGCAGCATCGTCGCCGTGGCGGACACCGCCATCAGCAGCGAGGACCACGCCGAGCTGCTGTTCAAGCTGGGCCTGCTGGAAGGGCACCTGATGGTTGGGCGCGAGCTGATCGAGGCCAAGCAAACGCAGCTGGCCCTGCCGCACTTCGGCCATCCCATACGGGAACTGTACGACGACATCTCCGGCGAGCTGACGCGCCGGGGCATCACGGGCTTCGACGGCGAGCTGATCGCGCTGGAAGCGCTGGCCGCGGGCAAGCCGACCGATCCGGCCACCGCTGCGCAGTACAACAAGGTGATCGGCATCATCGGCGCCGTGCGCGCCACGGTGCCCGCCGGGCTGCTCGACAACGAACGCTTCATGCTCGGCGTGCTGGGAGAGGTCGCGACCATTTCCGCCGAGGACTACAGCGAGTCCATCGAGGGCAACCGCATCGAGAAGCCGGTGGAGTACCACGACAGCCGCGGCTACCTCGCCTACGCCGACCGGGAGCTGCGCCGGCTGGAAGGGCGGCCGGTCCTGCGCGGCGACCCGGGCCTCACGCTCGCGCGGGCCAAGCTCACGGAGATGCGCGCCGTCACCGGCTCGCTGCTGCCGCCGCAGCGCCCGGTGATGTCGGTCGGCGCCTACAAGGCCATCGTCGTCCAGTTCAAGCAGGCGGCGACCGCCGCCCGCGCCTGACTTGAGGTTCTGATCGGGTGCAAGGCGTTTATTCCGATACCGCCCTGGTGCTGCCCGGCGACTGGCTGGTCTGGCTGGCCACCAGCGCCGTCCGGGTCGCGCTCTACCGGATGCAAGGGTGGCACGGGCCGCTCCGGCTGCTACACGTCGGCGGCAGCGCCGTGTTCCTCGGCGCCATCGTGCTGCTGGACCTGCGGCTGCTCGGCTTGGTGGGGCGGGACATCGCGCTCGACGCCCTGGCGCGGCTCGTGCTGCCCGTGACCCATGCGAGCTTCGCAATCGCGATGCTGACGGGGGTGCTGCTGTTCCTTTACGACCCGATCCAGACCGGCAGCCATAGCTGGTTTTTGCCGAAGCTGCTCCTGCTGGCCGCCGCCATGGCCAACGCGGCGGTGTTCAGCTTTCCCAAGCGCATCGGCCTGCGCCGCATCGGCGGCGGCGCGCTGACCCGGCACGCCCGCCTGGCCGGCGCCTTGTCGCTGGTTTTGTGGACCGGCGTGTTCGCCGCCGCGACCGCGAACCACGAGGAGCGGCCCCTGGTGCGGGGGCGCAGCATCAGCCGGCCCTCCTTGACCATCGAATAGAATCCGTCAAAGGGAATCCACAGCCAAGTCCGATGGATTCGTGGTGTTGGCGACCGTGTTGACGGAGTTTGCGTGCCGACTCGACCGCTGCGCACCCATCAGGCCCATGTGGCCGCCATTGTCCAGGCCATCGCCGCCGGGGAGGCCGCCGACGTCGCCGACATCCTGGCGGCCGTGACCCCCGGCGGCGGCAAAAGCCTGCTGCCGGTGATCGCCGGCGCCGCGCTGGTCCGGGCCGGCGTCATTGACCGCATCTGCTGGGTGGTGCCGCGGGACAGCCTGCGCCTGCAGGCGGAGGAAGCGTTCGCCGACCCGGCCTGGCGCACCGCGCTGGGCCACGCCTTGTCGGTCCGCGCCGCCGGCAACGACGCGGACCCGTGCCGCGGCTTGTCCGGCTACGTCACGACTTACCAAGGCGTCGCCGCCGCCCCGGACCTGCACTTGGCCGAGTTCCGCCGGCACCGCTACCTGCTGATCGTGGACGAGGTACACCACCTGCCGGCGCTGTCCGACATGACGCCGGAGCCGCCGGTGCCGGGCGCCGAGCCGGGCGCCGACGAGGCCTCCGGCTGGAGCCGCGCGTTGCAGCCCTTGCTGGAAACCGCCCGGCTGCGCCTGCTGCTGTCCGGCACGCTGGAGCGGGCGGACGGGCGCGGCATCCTGTGGCTGCCCTACCGCGCGGGGCGGCGCACGGCGACGCGGGAGGTGGACAT
>CALMAB010000271.1 GCA_937858325.1 uncultured Acetobacteraceae bacterium | reverse complement strand
CTCGTCCAGCGCGCGGCGGGACAGGCTCAGGCCTTGGAACCGCAAGGCCGCGCGCGCCGCCCGGTTGCCATGCACCAAGCGTACGGCGTCGATCCGCGCCGCGCCGAGGGTGAGGGGATCGATCCCCAGCCGGGCCAGGTAGGACTGGGCCTCATGGCTGATGAACTCGCCGCAGATCTTGTGGTGCGCCTCCGCTTCGCGCTCGATCAGGGTAGCCCTCGGCCCCAGCAGGCAAGCCGCCGCGGCGCCGGCCACGCCTCCGCCTGCGATCAGCGCCTCCACCCGGGCGCCTCAGCGGACGCGGCTGACGCAGAAGCGGAACGGCATGTGCCAGCGCACGGTCGCCACCCCCGCCAGCCCCGAGCGCCGCAACAGGGTGTCCCAGTCCCGCCGGCGGAAGCTGCGCGCCACGCTGATCGGGCCGTCATGCCGCACGAACCGGTGCCAGCCCGCCGCGGCGCTCAGCAGGCGGAAACCGTGAAACGCGACCGGATGGCGGTGCAGGTCGTTGACGAACCAGCCCCGCCGCGCCCGCGCCTCCATCCAAACCAGGAAATCCACGACCTGCGCATCCGTCAGGTGATGGGTGAACAAGGAACTGATCACCACGTCCGTTTCGCCCGGCGGCAGGTCGAACAGGTCGCCGGTGACAAAGCGGATGCCCATGGCCGGGGGCGTCGCCGCCTCAGCAGCCGTGGTGCTCCACGGGTTCAGATCCACCCCCGACAGGTCCATGCGCAGGCCGCGCCGGGTGCCCCAGCGGTGGATGCGGCGCAGCATGTCGCCCTCGCCGAACCCGGCGTCCAGCACCGACAACCGCTCGCCCGGCCCCACGCCGCGCGCCACCCGGCGCATGAAGGCCAGGGTCGGCGGCCGGGCCAGCGTCACGCTGTTCACCACGGCGAGGTCCGCGAGGCAGGCCGCAAAGTCGGCCGCGCTGACATCCTCAGTGTCCATCCATTCCAGTTGCGGGCTGCGCTGGCGGAAGTCGGTCATAGCAGGCTGAACCGGAAGGTTTCGGCGCACAGGCCGGGGCCGAAGGCCATGGCGATGCCGGGTCCCGCGGCGCCCTGGGCCAGGATGCGCGCCAGCACGAACATCAGCGTGGCGGAGGACACGTTGCCCACCGCGTGCAGCACCGCCCGGGAATGCTTGAGCGCGTCCGACGGCAGGCGCAGCCCGGCCTCCACCGCGTCCAGCACCGTGCGCCCCCCGGCGTGGACGGCCCAATGCGCGACGCCGGCGATGTCCCCGCCGCGCAGGAAGCCTCCGGCGTCGTTGCGCTCGGCCTCATGGCGCAAGGCGGTCGCGATCCGCCCCGGCACCTTGCCGGACAGGTGCATGTCGAAGCCCTGGTCGCCGATCCGCCAGGTGATCAGGTCCTGCGTGTCCGGGATGGTGCTGGCGTGGAAGTCGTGCAACGCGATGCCCTGCGCCTCCGCCGTCACCAGCGCGGCCGTGGCCCCGTCGCCGAACAGCAGGAAGGACAGCACGCGCTCCAAGTCCTGTGTTTCCTGCAAGTGGAGGGAACACAGTTCCAGGTTGACCACCAAGACCCGGGCGTCCCGGTCGGACCGCACGATGTGGTGCGCGGCGCGCAGCGCGGGCACGGCGGCGTAGCATCCCATGAAGCCGACCAGCGTGCGCTCCAGCGCGCCGCCCAGCCCGAGGCGGTCGGCGATCAGCTGGTCCAGCCCCGGCGCGGTGAACCCGGTGCAGCTTGCGACCACCAGGTGGGTGATGCCCTCGTGCTCGACCCCGAGCCGCCGGACGGCCTCCGCGGCCAGCGCCACGGCGTCCGCCTCGTAGCGCGCCATGCGGGCGGCGGTGCCGGGAAACGCGCCGCGGCGGTAGAAGCCTTCGGCATCGACCTCCACTGCGCCGGGCACGCCGGGCTGGAAGGAGGAGTAGCGGTGCGCGATCCCGGCGCGCTCCGCCATGCGCTCGAACACGGTGCGCGCACGGTCGTCGGTGAGCAGGGTGCGGGCGAAGGCCACGAACGCCTCGTGTACGTCATGCGGCGGAACGGCGGTGCCGATCCGGTTGATGTGCGCCGTCACGCTGCCCGGAACGCCAGCACGGCGTTCAGCCCGCCGAACGCGAAGGAGTTGGACAGTGCTGCCTGGATTGGCACGGCGCGGGACTCGTTGGGCACGCAGTCCACGTCGCACTCCGGGTCCGCTTCCCGGAAGCCCGCCGTGGGCGGCAGCACGCCGTCCCGCAGCGCCATCACCGTCGCCACTGCCTCCAGCGCCCCGCCAGCGGACAGGCAGTGCCCGATCATGCTCTTGTTGGAGGACACCGGCGGCAGGCGTCCGAACACCTGGCGCAGCGCCGCGCTCTCGATCCGGTCGTTCAGCCGGGTGCCGGTGCCGTGGGCGTTCACGTAGCCGATCTCGGACGGGTGAAGCCCCGCGTCGTCGAGCGCCGCCTGCATCGCGGCGGCCGCGCCTTCGATGTCCGGCGCGGTGATGTCGGCGGCGTCGGCGGTCATGCCGCTGCCGGCGACCTCGGCAAGGATGGCGGCGCCGCGGCGCTGCGCATGGTGCCAATCTTCCAGCACCAGCACGGCGGCACCCTCCCCCAGCACCAGCCCGGTGCGGTCGCGGGAGAACGGGCGGCAGGTGTCGGCGCTGAGCACGCGCAGGGCTTCCCAGCTTTTGACCACGCCCACCA
>CALMAB010000270.1 GCA_937858325.1 uncultured Acetobacteraceae bacterium | reverse complement strand
CGCCGCCGCCCTGGCCCTCTTGGAAGGCAGCACGCCCCCGGAGCAGCCGCCGCATCCCGGCACCCGGCGGATCGCGGAGGCGATGGCCCCGCCCCGCAAGGAGCCGCCGCCCAAGGCCGAGGACAAGCCGCCCGAACTCGACGCCGTGATGACGGTGAGCGAGCAGGAGCAGCTTCGCAGCATGGACTTCGAGCAGATGAGCGCGGAGCAGGTCGCCCGCGCCAAGGCGGAAATCCGCCGGCTGTCCCTGCCGCTTGATCTGCGCCGCACCCGGCGGCTGCGCCCGGACACGCACGGGCCGCGCATCGACCTCGCCGCCACGCTGCGCCGCAGCCTGCGCCGTGGCGGGGAGTTGATGGAGCTGTCCCGCAGCGCCCGGGTGGTCCGCCCGCCGCCGCTCGTGGTGCTGTGCGACATCTCCGGCAGCATGGCGCGCTATGCGCAAGTGCTGCTGCACTTCCTTCACGCGGTGGCGAACGACCGGGACCGGGTACACGTGTTCCTGTTCGGCACGCGGCTGTCCAACATCACCCGGCAACTGCGCTTCCGCGATCCCGAGGTCGCGTTCCAGATGGTGTCGCACGCCGTGCCGGACTGGTCGGGCGGCACCCGGATCGGCGAGGCTTTGGCCGAGTTCAACCAACGCTGGGCACGGCGCGTGCTCGGCCAGGGCGCCGTGGTGCTGCTCGTGACGGACGGGCTGGACCGCGACGGCGCCGCGGGCTTGGCAGAGAACATGGACCGCCTGCACCGCTCCTGCCGCCGGCTGATCTGGCTGAACCCCCTGTTGCGGTGGGACGGGTTCCAGCCCAAATCCGGGGGTATCCGGGCCATGCTGCCGCACGTGGACGAGTTTCGCACGGTCCACAGCCTCGACAGCCTGCGCGACCTGGTGAACCTGCTGTCCCGCCCGGCCCCGCCGCGCGGGCGCGGCGAATATCAATGGAGGGCTGCATGACCGAAGCCGAAGACGTGCTGGGCACCGCGGGCGCCTGGTCAAGGGCGGGCGAGCAGGTGGCGATCGCGACGGTCACGGAAACCTGGGGCAGCTCGCCCCGCCCGCCCGGCAGCCAGATGGCGGTGACGGCGAGCGGTCGCATGGCCGGCTCGGTCAGCGGCGGCTGCATCGAGGGCGCGGTGGCCGATGCGGCGAAGCGCACCATGGAAACCGGCACGCCGCAACTGCTGGACTTCGGCGTGACCAACGAGCGCGCCTGGGAAGTGGGCCTGGCCTGCGGCGGCAAGCTCAAGGTGTTCGTCGAGCGCCTGGGATGACGCCGGACCTGCTGGCCCGGCTGGAGCAGGCGCGGGCGGCGGGACGCCCGGTGGTGCTGGCGACGCGCCTGCCGTCCGGCGAGCAAATCCTGCTGCCCGGCAACGATGCCCCGCCCGGCCTGGCCGCCGCGGCCGAAACGGCTTTGCAGGCCGACCGCAGCCAAACGGTGGAGGCGGACGGGGCGCAATGGTTCCTCCACGCCTACAACCCGCCGCTGCGCCTGGTGGTCGTGGGCGCGGTCCACATCGCCCAGGCGCTGGTGCCCATGGCGGCCGGCCTGGGCTACGGCGTGACGGTGGCCGACCCGCGCCGGGCTTTTGCCACCGACGAGCGGTTTCCCGGCGTGACCGTCAGCACGGATTGGCCGGACGAGGCGATGGACGCCCTGCGGCCGGACAGCCGGACCGCCGTGGTGACGCTGACGCACGACCCCAAGCTCGACGACCCGGCGCTGGACCGGGCCTTGCGCTCGCAGGCGTTCTACGTGGGCGCGCTCGGCTCGCGGAAGACGCACGCCGCGCGGCTCGGCCGCCTGCGGGAATTAGGCCACGGCGAGGCGGCGCTGGCGCGGATACGCGGACCGGTCGGGCTGGACATCGGGGCGGTGACGGCGCCGGAGATCGCCTTGTCGATCCTGGCGCAGATCGTGGCGGTCCGGCGCGGGGGGGCGCCCGTCGGGTGATCTTCGGCCGGATTGCGCTTGCGGAGGCCGAGGGCGCGGTGCTGGCCCACACCCAGCGCCTGCCGAGTCTCGTGCTGCGCAAGGGCGCGGTGCTGGACGCGGCAGCCATCGCGGCGCTGCGCAGCGCGGGCATTGAGGACGTGATCGCCGCCCGGCTCGAACCCGGCGACGTGGCGGAGGACGCCGCCGCGGCCCGGCTCGCTCACGCGCTGGAAACACCGCAGGTCCGCCCCACCCGCGCCCGC
>CALMAB010000269.1 GCA_937858325.1 uncultured Acetobacteraceae bacterium | reverse complement strand
GAGCCGGTGGCGCCGCCGCGCTCGCTGACCAGGCCGGGGATGAACGGGATCACCGGCGCGGTGTCGGACCCCTCGGCGCCGTTGGGGGTGCCGGTGCCCTGCTCCAGCACGTAAAGCTTGCCGTCGGGGCCGATGGACATGCCGCGCGGGCTGTTGAGGCCGCTGGCGATGACCGTGCTGCTCCACGTGCCGGTGGCCGCGTCCTGCTTGTAGTCCAGCACCTGGCCCGTGCCCGGCGAGGTCGCGGTGGCGGGACCCTGGTTGTCGATGGCGACATACACGTCGCCCGTGCTCTGGTTCACCGCGACGTAGTTGCCGAGGTGCAGCTCAGGCCCCGAGATGGTGGCGCGGCTGCCGTCCGGCTTGACCTGGATCAGCAGGCTGGGCGGCAGGTCGGCCGGCGGGATGGTCGGGTCATAGATCGCGTTGGAGTTGACGTATTCCAGCACGAACATGTCGCCCGTGCTGTTGTTGAAGGCGAGGCCGTTGACCTCGCTGAAGCCGCTGGCATAGGCCTGGGGCACGCCGCTGGGCGTCTTGCCGTCGAAGCCCGTCGTTGCCGTGGGGTCGGAGATGCGGATGATGCTGGAATAGCCCGTGGGATACGGGATGCCGTTCAGCTCGCTGACGTAAAGGGCGCCATCCGGCCCCACGGTGACGGCGGTCGGCACGGACTCTGTCTGCCGGGTGAAGAAGCCGAGGTTGCCCGTGGAGTACTGCGGCGGAAGAGTGGACTGGTCGCCCGTCACGCCGACGGTGCTGCCGCCCACGGAGGTCGAGCCGCTGCCGCCGCCGCCCACCGCGGCGCCGGACGTACTGGTTTGGTCAAGAGAAGTCGTGGTCCCACTCATACTGAAACTCCAGAAACATGAAATGTTTGGAACAGCATCATTACAGCCGCTCAACTTGCAAGTTATGCGGTTGACTTTACCGGCACGGCCTCGAATAGGCCATGCGACGATGATACGTGAGTTGTTGGCGCAACCCAATCCCGTAAGTGCAGTGCGGGATCACGATTTTCTCTAACTTTGGCTGGGATTTGGCCTGCTCAACATTAGAGCGACGAATACCATCTGATATTGGCTGTATTTGCTTTTGCTAACGTTTACCAGATCATTTGTTATGTCTGGCTGGCCACTTCGTCGTCCATGACGGCAGACGGCGCATAGGACTCCACGAACAGCCGAATCCAGGGTTTGCCCTGCCACGCGGCCCGGCAAACGGACTGATGCCAGAGGCCGTTTGCGTCCATCGTATCCACGTCATTGCGAAGAGCGCAGCGACGCGGCAATCCAGAAGCCGCGAGCACGACGCCCGGCCCCTGGATTGCCACGCCGCAAGGGCGGCTCGCAATGACGAAAGGGGCGAGGCAAGGGGCCTTTGACACCGTCATGACGGCCGCAACGGCAGCGGGCCGCAAAGCCAGCCCGATGACGCCCGCGCGGAGTCGGGTACACCGCGTCCGATGCGGCCGGCTTGCGGCCAGTCACGCCGCCGCAGGCCGCGGACGCGCCGGTTTTCCTGGCGGAACCGCGCTTACCCTTCGAACTGCTGCCGTATCCAGCTTTGCGCGGCGTTCAGGTCGTCGAAGATCGGCGCGACCACGTGGGCGCACGGCCCGAACCCCGCTTCCAGGAACCAGGCCCCAACCAACCCGGCATGAGACATGTCGTCAAGACGTACCAGCACCGCCACCAACCGGCCGTCCGCCAGCACCAGCTGGCCGTCTTGGTCGCCGCTGCCGGTGTGCACAGGCACCGGGCGCAGCAGCAGTTCTACCGACATGCCATCATCGGCTCCTCTTGCCTCAGCCCCTAGGCGGCCTCGGGCATCGCACGCTGGTGCAGGTAGTCCGGGTCGAAGCCCGCCGCGTGCCTCAGCCCGTCCCAGTCCAGCACCGCCAAAACCTTTCCGCGCGACTCCACCAGCTTCTTGGCGCGCAACTCCTGCAGCACCCGGTTGACGTGGACGACCGACAAGCCGGTGGAGTCGGCCAGCTCGATCACCGTAACGGGCAGGCTGAACGCCTGGTCATCCAAGCCCACGGCTCGCAGCCGCGTCGCCAGCTCGCAAAGCAGGTGGGAAATGCGGGCAAGAGCCGGGCGCCGGCCGACATTGACCACCCACTCGCGGAACACCGCCGCGTCCACCAAGGTGTCTTGCCACAGCCTCCGGCCCAGCTCCGGGTGCTGCTCGATCCAGCGCAGCAGCGTCGCGTGGGGAATGGGCGTGACTTCGACCGGCGTGAGCGTTCCGATGCCGTGGTCGAGCCTGCCCAGCAGCAGGCCGCTGAGGTCGAGGATGTCGCCGGGGAAGTGAAAACTCATGATCTGCCGCTGCCCGTCCTGCATCGTCCTATAGCGGCACACCATGC
>CALMAB010000268.1 GCA_937858325.1 uncultured Acetobacteraceae bacterium | reverse complement strand
GGTCGGGCCGGGTGGGGCGGATTGGACGGTGGCGCTGCCAGAGTCGGCGCCGGTCGGACGGTGGACCCTGCGGGTGTCCGACAGCATGGCCGCGCGCTCCGTCGAGCGCGCGTTGGTGGTTGAAGCGCCGTAGGCGTGCAAACCCCGTGCAACCGAACCCTGCCCTGATCGGTTGATACGGCTGACCACGCAAGGGGGAGCACATGACCGAGAGCAACCATACCGAAGCCACCCAGAAGATGTGGGAGATGATGAAGGACATCAGCTTCGCCATGCTCACGACGGAGGACGACGACAACCTGCGCGCCCGCCCGATGGTCGCGGCGCAGAGCGGCTTCGACGGCACGCTGTGGTTCTTCACCCGCGCCAGCAGCCACAAGGTGGACGAGGTGAAGCAGGACCAGCGCGTCGGCGTCACCTATGCCGATCCCAGCAAGCAGGATTACGTCAGCCTGTCCGGCCGCGCCCAGCTCGTGCGCGACAAGGCGGCCATCGACGCGCATTGGGGCGAGGCGATGCGGACCTGGTTCCCCAAGGGCAAGGACGACCCCGACATCGCGCTTCTGAAGGTAGACGTTACCATGGCCGAGTACTGGGACGCGCCGAACAGCACGATGGTGCACGCCTACGGCTATCTCAAGGCCGTCGTCACCGGGGAGCCGCCGCATCCCGGCGGGAACGAGAAGGTCAGCTTCGCCTGACGCCGGGCGTCATGCCCGGCGGCGTCCGGGCATGACGGCTCAGTTCAGCCACTTCGCGAGCAGTTGCTGCCGCTCGCCGGTCTCCATCTGGATGTGCAGCCAGTGGTCCACCCAGGCCTTCAGCGCCGGGTCGCGCGGCAGCAGGTAGGCGAGTTCGGAGAAGTTGAACGGCTGGTCCGGGTGGACGGCGCAAAGCTCGGGGTGGAGACGCTGCTGCAGGCGGGTTTCCACCGCGTCGGTCATCATGACGTCGGCATGGCCCGCGACGATCTCGTCGAAGATGGCCGCGTTGTTCGGGAACACGGTGATCTCCGCCTGCCTGATGTTGGCGCGGGCGAAGCGTTCGTTGGTGCCGCCGGGGTTGGTGATCACGCGCACGCCGGGCTTGTCGATGTCGGCCAGTGAGGCAAAGCGCGCCTGGTCGGCGCAGCGCGCGATGGGCGTCTTGCCGCTCCGCATCACCGGCGCGGAGAAGTAGGCGGTCTTGGCCCGGTCCAGCGTCACCGTGATGCCGCCCATGCCGATGTCGTACTTCTGGCTTTGCAGGTCCGACATCAGCGTGGGCCAGGCGGTCGGCACGATTTCCAGCCGAACGCCCAGGTCTTTGGCCAGGCGTTCCGCCATGTCCACGTCCAGCCCCTCGAACCGGCCGGCCTCGTCCTTGATGGAGAACGGGCGGTAATCGCCGGTCAGACCGACGCGGACGACGCCGCGGGCCAGGATCGCGTCCAGCACCGCTTGTGCCCGCGCCGGTGCCGCCACGGCCAGCAGCACCAGCACGGTCCGCAGCAGGGGCATCATTGGTACGACTCCTTGATCGTGTCCTCGATGGCGGCGGCGATGGCGAACAGCCGGGCGTCGCCCCCGGTTTCCCCCATCAGCATCAATCCCACCGGCGCTTCGCCGGGGCGGTGCGCGGGGATGCTGATGCTGCAACGGTCGAGGGCGTTGGCCAGGGACGGGTTGCGCAAGACGAGGCCATTGGTCCGGACGTACTCGGTGTCGTCGTCCAGGGTGTCGATGCGGGGCGGCAGGATCGGCGTCGTCGGCATGACCACCGCGTCGAACGGCGCCGTCATCGCGTCCATGCTGGCGCGGACCTCGACACGGGCGGCTTGCAAGGCGATCAGCTCGGACCCGGTCATCCCGGCGCCGCGCTCGATCCGCCTGCGCACGCGCTGGTCATAGGCGTCACCATGTTCGGCGATCAGCGCGTGGTGCCACGCGTACGCTTCCACCGGGGCCAGGCCGCCCCCGGCGTTCGCGGCGGCGAGGCGCTCGAGAGGCGGGAAGCTCAGGTGGGTCACCCGCACCCCCAGGTTGCCCAGGCGGTTGAGCGCGCGGCCGAACACCTCGGCCACCGCAGGGTCCACGCCGTCCATCACCATGTTGCCCGGCACCGCCAGGCGCAAACCGCGCAGCGCCATCGGCTCGACCGCCCCCGGCGCCTGCCCGGCCAGCACCGCATCGACGACTGCGCAGCACCGCACGCTGCGCGCCAGCGGCCCGACGCTGTCGAGCGAGGGCGCCAGCGGCAGCACGCCGGCCAGCGGCACCCGGCGCGCGGTCGGCTTGTAGCCCACCACGCCGCAGAACGCCGCGGGGATACGGCAAGACCCGCCCGTGTCGGTGCCGAGCGCCGCGAACGCCATGCCGTCCGCCACCGAGACCGCGGCGCCCGAG
>CALMAB010000267.1 GCA_937858325.1 uncultured Acetobacteraceae bacterium | reverse complement strand
GGGTGGACGGCAACGGCGGCGGCGGCGTGGACTACGAGCCGAACTCGTTCGGCGGCCCCCAGGAAGACCCGTCCGTCGCCGAGCCGCCGCTGCGCATCGACGGCGACGCCGCCCGCTACACCACCTACCCCGGCGATGACGCGGACCTGTATGGGCAGCCGCGCGCCCTGTGGGAGAAGGCGCTGGACGACCAGGGCCGGGCGCATTTGGTCGAGAACATCGTGGGCAGCATGAGCAACCCCACCATGGGCATCGCCGACCCGCGGCCGATCCAGGAGCGGATGCTGAAGCACTGGCACAAGGTCCATCCGGACATGGGCCGGCGCATCGCCGACGGGCTGGGCCTTGCCGCGCAGCAGAAGGCCGCGGAGTAGCGGCCGGGCGGGCCGGGGTCGGCCTGAACGCGGCTGTAGCTTTCCAGCCGATGATCGTTGCATCCTGCGCTTCGGGAGATCAGGGGCCGGCCGGGGCCTCGGTCGTGGAAGGGCGTCCGGGCCGCGGCGCCGGACAGCCGGAAGGCGGATGCAGGGACATGACACGCCTCCTTCTGATTGAGGACGACGCGGTGACGGCGGAGGAGGTGGCCGGGTACTTCCGCGGGCGCGGCTACCAGGTGTCCTGCGCGGCGACCGGCACCGAGGGGTTGGCGGAGGCGGGCGCCGGCCGGGCGGACGTGCTCGTCGTGGACCGCCTGCTGCCCGGGATGGACGGGCTGGCGGTCATCGAGGCCCTGCGCCACGCCGGCATCCGCACGCCCGCCCTGGTGCTGAGCGCACTGGACGGCGTGGACGAGCGGGTGCGCGGCCTGCGCGCCGGCGGCGACGACTACCTGGGCAAGCCCTTCGCCTTGGCGGAGCTTGAAGCGCGCATCGAGGCGCTGCTGCGCCGCCCGGCGGACGGGCCGGAAACCCTGCTGCGCGTCGGCCCGCTGGAGCTGGACCTGGTGGCGCGCACGGCCCGGCGCGGCAGCCGGGTGCTGGACCTGCTGCCCCGCGAGTTCCGGCTGCTGGAATACATGATGCGCCGGGCGGGCCAGACCGTCACCCGCGCCATGCTGTTCGAGGACGTGTGGAACTACCGCTTCACGCCACGGTCCAACCTGGTGGACGTGCACATGGGACGCCTCCGGCGCAAGCTTGACGCGCCCCATGAGGTCGAGCTTTTGTGCACCGTCCGCGGCATCAGCTTCGTGCTCGACGCGCCGCCTTGATGCGGTCCCCGATGCGGCTCTTGGGGCTGCTCGCCGCGACGACCGCGTTCCGCTGGACGCTCGCCATTGCCGGCGGCTTCACCGCCATGTCGCTGCTTTTGTTCGCGTTCATCTACTGGCAGACCGCCGAGCGCGAGCGGGGCCGCATCGACGGCATCGTGCTTTCGGAAGCGCGACGCATCGCGGAAGCGCCTGGCCCGGCAGCCGGAGCGGCACTTGAATCTTGGTTGGCCGAAGATCCGCACGGTCGGCATTATGGCGCGTTGTTTGGACCCGGCGGCGCTCAATTGGCGGGCAACGTGCAGGCACCGCCCGCCGGGCTGCCGGCGGACGGGCTGGCCCACCGGGTGGTGATCGGGCCGATCGACCGGGACCACGATGGAGATGGGCCGGAGGTCGTGCGCGGCGTGGCCAGGCGGCTCGGCGACGGCCGGCTGCTCGTGCTTGGGTATGACCTCGACGAGCTGGACCAGGCGCAGGATGTCATCGTGCGCGCGCTCGGCCTCGGGGTGGCGCCGGCGGTGGTGCTGTCGCTGGCAGGCGGCACCGTGCTCGCCTGGCGGGGCCAGCGGCGCATCGCGGCGGTGCACGAGGCGATCGGGCGGATCATGCAAGGGCAGCTCCGGGAACGCCTGCCGATGCGCGGCGGCGCCGACGAGCTGGACAAGGTGGCGGCGGCCGTGAACGGGATGCTGGACCGGATCGAGCAGTTGGTGGAGGAGATCCGCGGCGTCGGCGACAGCATGGCGCACGACCTGCGCACGCCGCTGACCCGGGTCCGCACGCGGCTGGAGCGCAGCCGCGACGAGGCCCTGACGCGCGAGGAGTTCCAGGCGGCAGCCGACCGGGCCATCGCCTCCGTGGACCAGGCGCTTGCGGTGGTCAGCGCCGTGCTGCGGATCGGCGAGATCGAGCACGGGCAGCGGCGGGCCGCCTTCGCGCCGGTGGACCTGGGCGGATTGCTGCGCGACGCGGCCGAGCTTTACGAGCCGGTGGCGGAGGAGAAAGGCGTGCGCCTGCACCTGCACATCGCCGCCAGCAGCGCAGTGCCGGGGGACCGCGACCTGCTGCTGGAGGCGGTCGGCAACCTTTTGGACAACGCGGTCAAGTTCACGCCGGCCGGGACCGATGTCACGCTGTCGCTCCACGGCGGGCCTGATGGCGCCTGCATCCGCGTGGCCGACAACGGACCCGGCATCTTGCCGTCCGAGCGGGAACGGGTCCTGCAGCGCTTCTACCGCACGGAAAAGAGCCGCACCGTCGAGGGCAGCGGCCTGGGGCTGAGCCTGGTCGCGGCCGTCGCGTCGCTGCACGGCTTCCGCCTGCGGATCGGCGGCAGCGCGGCCGGCTGCGTCGTCGAGATCGCCTGCTGCCCCGCCGTCGTGCCGAACCCGGCGCAAGCGGATCAGCAGCCGGCGCGCGTCTAAGCATCATTCGGCAGAGCGTGCCACGCTCTGCCGGCAAAATGATGCGTCCAAACAAGGACGCCTAAGCAGGCTTGCGTGGTGCAAGCCACGCAAGCCTGCTTAGGCCTGTCGACCCAGGCCGTCTGGCGACCCCATCAAAGGAAACATTGGGATTTCCCAATCGCTGGTCCAAGGAGGCCCAACCTGGCCCGAGGCAGAGTGCCTTCCATCAAGCAGCCGCCGG
Organism: uncultured Acetobacteraceae bacterium; assembly: GCA_937858325.1. GTDB lineage: Bacteria > Pseudomonadota > Alphaproteobacteria > Acetobacterales > Acetobacteraceae > CAHJXG01. The sequence continues at coordinate 546 of CALMAB010000267.1, read as the reverse complement.
GAGCCGCCATGTCCTTCCACCCGCCAACCGCCGCCCCCATGCTGAACAAGGTTCCGGAAGTCACGCTGGCCTTCTGGGTCATCAAGATCATGTCCACCACCGTGGGCGAGACCGGCGCCGACTACCTCGCGGTCCACGTAGGTCTCGGCACCGCTGTCACGAGCGGGATCATGGCCGCCCTGCTGGCCGCGACCTTCGCGCTTTGGTATGGCCGCGAGCGGACGGGGACTGTCCAGACGTTGGGGGGCGTTACGCTGCCTTCGCCAATTGCGGGCCTGAACTGGGTATCGATCCCAACAGCTGGCCGAAGGTGAAACCAAGTGCTCCGTTGTGGACGGCGCCACGGACCTGGAGCAGCAGGTCGGCCCCGCGCCGGGACCAGCGCATCTGCTGCGACCTGGCCAGACGCCGGCTCACCGGGACGTTGGCCGTGCCCTCGGTGGGCGACGTGCCGACCCGCAGGCCGGCTCGGTGCCGTTCGGCGTGGTTGACCAGCCAGGCGCTCTGGCTGCGCAGGTGGCGGTCGACCGCACGCAGGGCGCGCTT
>CALMAB010000266.1 GCA_937858325.1 uncultured Acetobacteraceae bacterium | reverse complement strand
CCCGGTTGTCCGAGCCGACCTCGACCACCTCGCCCATGGTCTCGTGGCCGAGCACATCGCCCGATTTCATGGTCGGCATGTAGCCGTCATACAGGTGCAGGTCGGAGCCGCAGATGGCGCAGGCCGTAACCTTGATGATGGCATCCCGCGGGTGCTCGATCTTGGGATCGGGCACCGTGTCGCAGCGAACGTCGCCTTTCCCGTGCCAACACAAAGCCCGCATGCCCACACTCCTGCCGCATCACTTGGCGTCGGCCGGCACAGCCAGGGTGGCGGCCGGGAACGCCGTTGTCGTGTGAGGAGAGCGTTGCCGGATTTGGTAAGGCAGGACCATCCGGTGCATCCCTGAGGAAAACCCCCTAGTCACGCCTAAGTCGGATCGACGCGGGCCAACAAGAAACTTCTGTAGCAGATGAAATAAGGAGCGAAATCGTATAGTTCCACGTTCGGAAGGCCCGTTGCAACTGGTTTCGCTGCTCGTCCTACGCGGTTCGGTGCTCGGCGGAAGCCGCCGCACGTAACTTTCGTGCAACGTCTTATTTGGAAGTGCATGGGCGCCTGCTATCCCATCCACACCGTCGGACATTCGACGCGCGGCATCCTCGGGTTCGTCACCCTGCTGACCGGGGCCGGGGTGGACCTTGTGGGTGCTGTCTGCACCGTCCCTCGCTTCCAGGCCAACCCGCAGCACAGTGCCAACGTGGTGCCGGGCACGATGGCCTCGTCAGGATCGGCTATCGCCACGTCCGGGCACTCGGCGGAGGCTCGGTTTACCCATCCGCAACGTAGGAGGATGGCAGCAGCAGCGTGAAGCACGCGCCCCCATTGTTCTCCGCGCGAAGCTCGCCGCCAAGTTGCTGCGCGGTGGCGCGGACGATGGCCACGCCAAGGCCCTCGGTGCGGCGTGGGTCGAAGCCGGCAGGCAGGCCGCCGCCGCAATCGGCCACGGAAAGGTGCAGGCGCCCGTCCTGGCCGCGCCGGCAAGCAACCCTGACTATTCCTCCATCCCGGCCGCCATAGGCATGCTTGCGAGCGTTGAGCACGAGCTCGTTCACCGCAATGGCGAGATGCAGCGCCGTTTGCCCGGGCACCTCGGTCGGTTCGGTGTCCACCTCGCAACGCACGCCGGTGGCGCCCTCGATCACGGGGGCCATCTCCGCGAGCAGGCGGCCCAGGTCAACCCTCGCCGCCCGGCTGTGGCGGCAAAGGTGCAAGTGCAGCAGGGCAACCGCCTGCACACGGGCCGCCACGGTGTCCAGCACCTCTTTCGCGACTGGGTCGGCCATGCGGATGCTTCCTGCCTCGATCAGGCCGAAGACGATCTGAAGCGTGTTGGCGACCCGGTGATTGAACTCGATGAGCTGTCGCTCGCACAGCCTGAGGCGCCCCTCGGCCTCCGCCAATGCCTCAAGCGACTCCTGCTCCCTGGCCTCGGCCCCGGGCGCACTCAACATTGGGCGCATTGCCCCGTTCGGCACCGCTGCGGCCTTCGCGGCGACGGCATCGGGACTGACACGCTGCTGCGTCCAGGCGTTCCAAAAAGAAGCATATGGTCGTCGCCTCCCGGCAAGGGTCGTGCAGCATGGGGGGCCGGCACGCACACGAACCGCGCGGGAATGCCTCTCGAATAGGTCAGCGCTTGTTGGAGTGTTGCCTGTGCCAGCAACCCGGGCCAGTCCGGCTCTTTCCTAAGGAATTCTCCTTGAGGTTGTCGATTGCCATCACAGCGCAGCCTGAGATGGAGCCGCGCTTCCTGGCGCGGCAACCGAGCCATCACGCCATTGGTGCCGCGTTGCTGTGCTTTCTCGGCGAGTCAATCCTGCCCGGCTTCGTGTTTGCTGCGTGGATAGGCCGGGTTAGGCCTGATCGGGATCCGTGTCGGCGTGCCGCTGCTGCGGCACGCCGGCTGCTGTCGCCCTCAGCACCGCCTCGGGCAGGGTGCTCGCGCCTAGACGTTCCATGACGTGGGCACGGTGGTTCTCCACCGTGCGCGGGCTGATGCCGAGCTGCCGTCCGATGGACTTGTTGGTGCCGCCCGCGAGCAGCCCGTCCAGCACCTCCCGCTCGCGGACGGACAGCGCCGCGACGCGGGTCCGGGCGTCTTCCGCCGTGCGGTCGCGTTCTGCCGCGTCCTGGATGCCGGCCAGTGCGGAGGCCACCGCGGCCAGCAGGACTTCCGCTGTGTAGGGCGCTTCCAGGTAATCCACCGCCCCTGCCTTCATGGCCCGCACCGCGAGGCTGGCGTCGCCGCGGCGCTTGCCCAGGGCGACCACCGGCAGGCCGATCCTCCGCGCTTTTAGCTCCCGCGGGACCATGAGGCCACCCGCAGCGGCGGCGCTGACGTCGAGCACCACGCAGCCCGGCACGAGCGCCGGCGCGGCGTCCAGGAAGGCGCGCACGGTCGCGAACACCTTCGCCTCGTAACCGCCATCTTGCAGCGTTTGAACGGTCGCTTGGCGCAACTCATCGCCGCCATCGACGACGTAGACCAGCGATCCCTCATGCTGCGTGACATCCTGCGCGATGCCTGCCGCGCGACGCACCTGTCCTGCCTCGTCGCGAACAGGAAAGAACGTGTTGCGTATCCAGCGCACGGCGCCATGGTCCCGCACGATGCGGTACTCACAGGTGGCGGTCTCACCTTGCAGGACCTGCTCGAACGCGTCGAAGGCACGCCGGCGGTCTTCGGGGTGGATGGACCCGAGCGGGCGGGTCCAGTCCTGCAACACCTCCTCTCGCGGCTTGCCCCAGATGCGCTCGTAGGCGGGGCTGACGTATTCGAGCCGATTTGCCCGGACGTCGAGGATCCAGAGCGCGTTCGTCGAGTGCTCGGCGAATTGCCGGAACAGTTCCTCTCGGTATCGCAGCGCCGCCTCCGCCCGCGCCCGCCTGACCGCCTCCCAGGTGCGCTCGGCCACCTCCTCCATCAGTACCACCTCGTCGTCGCGCCAGCGGCGGAGGCTGGCTTGGTGGACGTAGAGCGTCGCCACGATCCGACCGCCATCCACGAACGGCACCGAGATGCCGGCGCGCATGCCTATGGCGGCGAACGCGGCGGCAACGCCCCTGCTTCCCGTGCGCGGGTCGGTCAAAGCGTCGTCGAGGCGGATCGTGCGCCCTGCCCTCAGCTCGTCCATGATCGGCGGACCGAAGTCGTCCAAGCGGTGCCGGCCGACGAAGCTCGGCATGCCGCCATCGGTCCAGTCGCGCTCGACCGTGAAGAATGCGCCGCTCGCGTCAATCTCGCCATACCCGGCGCGCCCGGCCGCGAGATGGCTGCCGAGCCTTTCCGCCGCAGTGGCCATGACCTCGCGCGGGTCGGCCAGGCCGCGCATTCGGCCGCTCAGGTCATCGATGAACCGGAGCCGGCGTTCGGTGAGCACCCGCTCGGTGGCCTCGTGCACGATGCACAGGACGCCGCCGACGCCGCCCATCTCGTCGCAGATCGGCGAATAAGAGAACGTCCACCACGTTTGCTCGGGGTAGCCTTTGCGCTCCATGGTGATGGGCAGGGCCTCGAAGTAGCTCGCCTCGCCGGAAAGGGCGCGCGCCACGATGGGGCCGATCTGGTCCCAGGTCTCGGACCAGACTTGGCGGAACGGCTGCCCCAAGGCGTCCGGCTTGGTTCCGAGGACCGGCGCGTAAGCGTCGTTGTAGAAGCCGGCCAAGTCCGGCCCCCAGGCCAGGTAGGCCGGGAACCCGGAATGCAGCATGATGCTGAGAGCAGTGCGCAGCGATTGTGGCCAAGCCTCGGGCGGGCCGATGGACGAAGCGGACCAGTCGTGCGCGCGGATGCGGGCACCCATCGCCCCCCCGCCGGTCAGGAAGTCGGTGGCGCTCATATGCTTTGCCCCAATGCTTGCCGGTGGCATCCCCGGCAGATTGCCGAGGTGCGGCACAATCGTTCAAGGAAAGTTTGGGACTTCAAGCTTTGAGGCCCTGAACTAGGGGGCGAGCCAACATTCGTGATACCAGCTGCAAAGTAAGCTCACGGCCCTGAGGCGAGCCGCTACGCTGGCCTGCTCGATCCCGGCCGTTTGGCGGCGGGCTGGTGCGATCGCGGTAGCAGGTCTTATGCGGCTAGCGTCGCGCCTTTGACGCGCAAGATGGTTTGGCGGCTGGTCTTGAACTCCCGCGCCAGGGCCGACACGGCCATCCCCTCTTCCAGTTGTCGCGCCACCATCGCCTGCTGTTCAGCGTTCAGGCTCGCGGGCCTGCCGAGGCGCTTCCCTTCCGCTCGCGCCCGGTTCAGGCCCGCCTGGGTGCGCTCTATCGACAGGTCGCGTTCGAACTCCGCCACCGCGTTAATCACGTTCATCGTCAGCCTGCCGGTCGAACTGGCGAGATCGACGCCGCCCAGCGCCAGGCAATGGACCCGCACGCCAAGGTCGGCGAGCTTGGCCACCGTCGAGCCCACATCCATGGCGTTGCGGCCGAGCCGGTCGAGCTTGGTGACGACCAGCACGTCGCCGGGTTCCAGCCTGTCGAGCAGGCGCGCGAAGCCGCGGCGCCGGATGGCGGCGACGCTGCCCGAGACGGTTTCGGTCACGGCCCGGCGGGGCTCAATGCTGAAGCCGGCAGCCCGGATCTCCCCGAGCTGGTTGTCGGTGGTCTGGCCGGCGGTGGAAACACGAACATAGGCAAAGGTGCGTGGCATGGGCCGAATTTGTCCGAAAAGGATGTTCGGAACCTACCCTATGTCCGAAATGGTGAATAGGTGTTTTGCGGACAGAGTGCCAAGCCCTGCCCGAAACCGGTCGGTTCCGGACTGGGCCGCAACTCGCATAGCGGTCGGCAATGCCGACGCCGCGCCTGGGTCGTGCCACCGATCGGCGCGACGGAGCGTAGGGCCTTGGGTAGCAAAGGTGCAGGGAGTCCGTTTCGGGCCGACTCACGCGTCCGCGGCCTGATCGCGAGAGCAGCCGATCCGCATCAACTCGTCCGGAAGCCAGGTTTGCTGGGCATTGTTTTCTGTACGAGTTGATGCACGCCCGGCAACGTCGCGGCCCAACCTGTGGGGACACTCTCGCAAGCCCCTACAAAAGGGAGGCTTTCTGCGCTGGGGACGTAGAGCCGTCATAGGCGCAGGCTGTGTGAGATCGCCATGCGCCGATGGCAGCCAGCAACTGCGTCGCGACCTACGGCGGCACGGCCCCGGTTGGCGTCACACCCGGTGGCGGAACCAAGCACCCGAAGCGACGGCCGTGGCGAGTGTCACCCCGTAGATGACCAGCGCGGCGCCGAGCGCGGCGAACAGCCAGCCGAGCGAGCCGGTCAGCCGCAGCACCGCCCAGCCGCCGCCGACCGCGACCAGCATCCGCAGCATCCCGGCGAACAGCGGCCAGAACAGCCGGCCTGCCCCCTGCGAGGCGAAGTAAAGCGAGAGACCGAGGCCGAAGAAGCCGTAGGCAGGGCCTACGCTGCGCAGGTAGGCGGCGCCGGTCTCCAGCATGCGCGGGTCGTCGCCGAACAGCCCGAGCCAGGCCTGCGGCCAGAGCGCAGCGGCCAGGCCGACTGCCTCGGACAGGCCAAAGGCCAGGGCACCTCCCGTGAGGGCGATGCGCAGCGCCCGCGCCCGCTGGCCCGCGCCGATGTTCGTGCCGACGAGGGCGACCAGGGGGGCGCCGAGGCCGAAAACCAGCGGCACCAGCAGGTATTCCAGACGCGCACCCGTGCCGTAGCCGGCGATGGCGTCCGGTCCCGCGGCGGCGCCGACCAAGGCCGTGGTCAGCGCGACGGTAAGCGTCGTTTGCAGGGTGCTGACCGACCCCACGGCACCGACGCGCAGGATGTCGTTGAACAGGGCCGCCCGCGGCCGCGCCGGGCGCAGCCGGACGAGGCTGCGCCCGGACAGCACGTACCAGGCCAGGAACCGGGCGGTGAGCGCCGTGGGGGCCCCCCCGGCGGGCCCGGCGCCCGCGACGCCCAGCGCCGGGAGCGGCCCGATGCCGAAGATTAGCA
>CALMAB010000265.1 GCA_937858325.1 uncultured Acetobacteraceae bacterium | reverse complement strand
GAGGCGGGCGGCGCGCCGCCCGCCGTCGCGCCGCCCGCCTCCGCCGTCCCGGGTGGCGCGCCGGCCCCCGAAGACCCCCGCACCGACGCGGCGGGGCCGGGCATCGAATCGGCGCAGATCGTGCTGGAACCGTGCGCCGTGGCGCTCGGGCGCCATGCGGAGGCGCCAGCGGACATCCCATGGCCCGGCTGGAAAGCGGTGCTGAAGCGCGTGTTCATCGAGATGCTGACCGACCGCGTGTCCCTGGTCGCCGCCGGCTGCGCCTTTTACGCGACGCTGGCGCTGTTCCCGGCGATCTCCATGCTGATCTCGGTGTATGGCCTGCTGTTCGACCCGGCCACCGTGGAGCCGCAGCTCGAGGTGCTGCGCTCCCTGCTGCCGCCATCGGCCTGGAGCCTGATCTCGGAGCGCGTGCACACCCTGGTGACGCGGCAGCCGGGGTCGCTCGGCATGCACCTGCTGTTCAACACGGCGGTGACGCTGTGGAGCTCCGCGACCGGCACCAAGTCGATCATCGGGGCGCTCAACGTCGCCTACGAGGAGCGGGAACGGCGCAGCTTCCTGCACTTCCAGCTGCTGTCCTTCGCCATCACCCTGATGGCGATCCTGAGCGCGGCCATCGGCTTGTCGCTGCTGGTCGGCTTGCCCGCCGTGCTGGCCGGGCTGGGGATCGACACGCACCAAACGGTGCTGATCCGCGCCACGAGCTTCGGGCTGCTGGTGCTGGCGATCCTGGCCGGCTTGTCGCTGCTCTACCGCTACGGGCCGTCGCGGGAGCGTCCGCGCTGGCGGTGGGTGACGCCGGGTTCGGTGGTGGCGACGGTGCTGTGGGTGGTGGTGTCGGCGCTGTTCTCGTTCTACGTGGCGCAGTTCGCGACCTACGACGCGACCTACGGCCCGCTCGGCACCGTGGTGGGCGTGATGATGTGGTTCTTCGTCACCGTTTACGCTGTCCTGCTGGGCGCGGAGCTGAACGCGGAGCTGGAGCTGCAGACCGCGCGCGACAGCACGCACGGGCCGCCGAAGCCTATGGGCGCGCGTGGCGCGTATGTGGCCGATCACGTCGCCGAGGACTGAGCGGCCCGTCGTGTGCCGGGCGGTCCTCCGGCGCTTCCGCCACCTCCTCGGCCATTCTCATGCTGACGGGCGTGAGCGTCACGTCGCCCAGGCCCCGGTCCACGATGCCGAGCCGGGCGGCGGCCCCGCGGGACAGGTCGATGACGCGCGAGCGCTTCGGCGGCAGGCGGTCGTTGATGGTGACGACCACGCTGCGCCCGGTGTCCCGCAGGGTGACGCGGACCCGGCTGCCGAGCGGCAGGCGGGCGTGGGCGGCGGTCATGGCGTGCTCGTCGAACCGTTCGCCGCTGCTGGTGGGCCGGCCCTGGTGCCAGCCGCCGTACCAACTGGCTTCCCCGCTTTCCTTCCAACTGCCATCCCGCGCGGCGTGCGCCTCGGCCGTGCCGGCCAGCAGCATGACGGACGCGAACATGGGCGGCAGGAGGGCGGCTGACAGGTTCATCCAGGGCCTCGTTGAATTGTGCAACGGGCATTCAACCCATCCGGCGCTGAAGATCAACCCAGTAAAGGCCCGCAACCCGTAAAAATCGTTTAAACGTCTAAGGTATGTGCCTGGTTGCGCAACAGCGAATCCGACACGGGGTCCACTTCCCGCAGGTCGGCAAAACTAAAACGTCTTGGTCGGACTGCGGCTGATTTGTTTACGTTGCGGGTTGCTGCTACTTGATCTTTACAATGCTGCGCTGGATAAAGCGTAATACCGGCGCCAGCCTCGCCCGGTTCAGCCCTGCGCGAGGCTGCTCGTCGCGTAGAAGTCTGCAAGCGGCGCTTTGAAGCCGATGGAGGTCAGCCGCACCCAAGCGGGAGGGTCCAGCGTCTCCGGGTCATCTTCCCAATCCCCCGCCGCGTCGCGCCGGTACAGCTTGCCGGCGACCGAGAGGCTGTCCAGGGACAGGATTTCCCGTACGCTCGGGATGGTGGTGTAGGCCAGGATGTTGCGCTCGGTCATTTTGCGGTTCGATGGTGAGATGATCTCGACCAGCAGCACCGGCTTCTTCATGGTCTTGCTGCCCGTGGCCGGCGCGCAGGTGATGCCGATATCGGGCACGAGTTGGTTGGTTTTTGAGCCGACCCGGGGGATCACGCCCGGGGTGATGCCGACGCGGCAAAGTGGCCGAGTGTTCCTGAGATGCAATTGAATGAGGAAGAATGCCTGGCCTTGGATCATGCTGTGATCCTCGCTGGCCGGAGCCATGCAGACCGGCTCGCCATCCACCAGGTGCCAGCGGCGGCCTTCCAGCCCAGCGGGCGGGTCCCAATCCTGGAATTCCTCAACAGACATCAACAGCGGCAGGCGGACAGCGTTGCTCATCGTCCGACCATGCCGGAAAACCGGCGATGGAGCCAGCCAGGCCTGTCGCCTTCCAACAACGCCTCCCCTCAGCGGATCAGGCCGGCCAGCGGGCTGCTCGGCTCCGCCCCCATGCGCCGCGGCATCCGCCCGGCGAGCCGCGCGTGCCGCCCGGCTTCCACCGCCGCCTTCATCGCCCGCGCCATGCGTATGGGGTCCTGCGCGTGGGCGATGGCGGAGTTCAGCAGCACGGCGTCGCAGCCGATCTCCATGGCGATGGCGGCGTCGGACGCCGTGCCCACGCCCGCGTCCACCAGCACGGGCACGCCCGCCCCCTCGATGATCATGGACAGCATGGCCGGGTTCTGCACGCCCAGGCCGGAGCCGATGGGCGCGCCCAGCGGCATGATGGCGACGCAGCCCATGTCCTCCAGCCGACGGGCGGCCAGCGGGTCGTCGGCGCAGTACACCATGACCTCGAACCCGTCGCGGATCAGCGCCTCCGCCGCCTCGAACGTGCCGGGCATGTCGGGATACAGGTGCGGCGGCGGCCCCAGCACTTCCAGCTTCACCAGGTTCCAGCCGCCGGCCTCTCGCGCCAGGCGCAGGGTGCGCACGGCGTCGTTCGCGGTGTGGCACCCGGCGGTGTTGGGCAAATAGGTGTAGCGCTTGGGGTCCACGTAGTCCTGCAGCATGGGCGCGCCGCGGTCGGCCAGGTTCACCCGGCGCACCGCCACCGTCACCATCTCCGCGCCCGACGCCTCGATGGCCTGCGCGGTTTCCTCCAGGTCCTTGTACTTGCCGGTGCCCACGACCAGGCGCGAGCGGAACTGCCGCCCCGCCACGGTCCACGTGTCGTCGTCCCGCAGCAACGTGTCCATGTCAGCCGCCTCCAATGAAGTGTACGATCTCGATC
>CALMAB010000264.1 GCA_937858325.1 uncultured Acetobacteraceae bacterium | reverse complement strand
GCTACGGTGTGGTTCCCTGACTGCAAGGAGGCCACCGACCATGCCAAACGTTGAACAGCGCCTGTCCGAGATGGGCATTGTGCTGCCAAAGCCCTGGGTCCTGCCAACCGGCATCACGATTCCGGTCAGCCTGGTGCGGGTGCGGGGCAAGCGGGTCTTGGTGTCGGGGCATGTGCCGCTGGACCCCGAAGGCGCCGTGGCCGGGCCGTTCGGGCGCGTGGACGCCGAGGTCTCGGCCGAGCAAGGCCAGCAAGCGGCCCGGGCGGTGCTGCTCGCCATCCTGGCCAGCCTCAAGCACACGCTCGGCGACCTGGACCGGATCGGGGCGTGGCTGCGAGTATATGGCCCTGACCCAACAGTGATGCTGGTGGCGAAGTCGGCGGTGGGTCAAGCCGCCACTTGGAGTGCGGCAAAGCGTGAGCGGCTTGTTTTCGCGACCGGGGTGCCGGCGACCCATTCCGCGCCCCTGACCAGGTTGATTGCAACTGCTGTGAGAACATGCTGCAGGCGTGCTTTGGCGAGGCCGATGTAGCGGCACCGGCGCAGACCGCAACGGCTGACGGCTTGGGCATGCGTGCCCTCGATCCCGGCTCGGGCGGCGTAGCTTTCCCGGAACGCCTCGGTTTCCTGGTGCTTGCGCGCGCCTTGCAGCGCTTCGAAGTGCTCGCGTGCTTGCAGTCCGATGATGCGTGGCTCGCGCTTGGCCCGGGTGCAACGCGGGCGCAACGGGCATGGGAAGCAGTCCCGGGTTGCGAACCGCGCCTCAAACACCATGCCGTTCTTGGGCCAGGTGTTCGGCAACCACGATATGCTTTCCTTGCCCGCCGGGCAGGTCACCACCTTGCGGTCCCAATCGACGTGGAACGCGGCCTTGGTCAGCCCGTCATCCAGGGCGCCTGCCAGCTCGGGTCGTCAGCAACCGGGCCGATGATGGTCACGTCATAGCGCTGCCGGCTGCCCACCAGCACGTGCGAGTCCGTGTAACCCTGCGAAATCCTGCGGATTTGCGCGTGTCCACCAGGTGTTCGCCCGGCAGCAGCCCGCGCCGTTCCAGGCTGGCGTGGACCACCGCGACCATGTTGTCGTCCGGCGTCGTAGCCGGCGTCGTCTCGACGTTGGTGATGACGTGCGGCCCCTCGCAGGCCGGATCGCATGTCTCGGTCACCTGCACCTTGTAGCCAGTCCAGGTCACGTCGCGCTTGTTGCTGTAGCGGGCCTCGGGATCATAGGGCGAGCAGATCTGCTCGGCAGACGACGGCAACTCGGCCGCGCTGCCCAGGCGCATGCGCCCGTCCTCCGCGATATACTGCGTCGCCCAGACCTGGCGCAGGACCTGAACCGCTGGCAGTTGCGCCAGCTCCGTCTGTTCTGTCGCCGTGTCGACTGCGTTGAGCAGTTGCTGGCCATCGGCGCCGATCGTGGCGGCCAGGTCTTGGCGCGCCGTCTCCGTTTTCGGCAAGCGGTAGTTCTCCACCGGCCGGCCATACCGCTCATACCAGGCGGCTGGCGCCACCGCTTGCAGCCACTCCGGTGCGACCGTCGCCAACTCGTTCAGCGCGGCCCGCAGCGTCTCACCGACGCGCTCCAGCCGGTTCAGCGTGCGCACCGCGGCGAGCACGTGCGTGCTGTCCGTGCGCTGGCGTCCGCGCGCCCTGACCAGGCCCTGGTCTTGCAGGCGCTGCAACAGGCTGTCGAGCAAGAGAAGCCCAGCGTCGCCCGTAACCAGGCGGGTGCGGAATTCGCTCAGCACCGTATGGTCAAAACCAGGGTCGGTGAGCGCCAGGCCGAGCGCATATTTCCAGTCAATCCGGCCCCGCACGGCGTCGGCCGCCTCGCGGTCGGACAGGCTCTCCACGAACTGCAGCACCACGGCCAGCGCGAGCCGGCCCGGCGCTGCCGCGGGTTGGCCATGTCTCGGAAACAGCGCAGCGAATTGGCCGTCCTGATACACAGGGCCAAGCGCGTCGGCGATACGCAAGCAAAGCGTGCCCTTGGGGAACGCCGCACGGGCAACTCGTCGAGCTTCTTCAGGCACGATGGGCGGGCCTTGCGGGCGCAGCATGGCGAGAGCCTTCAACAGGACGGGCCTACATCATCGCCCCGCACCCGAAGCACATGCCGTCACAACGCCGGGAGCGAATCCGACACCGACTTCGCCACCAGCATCACTGTTGGGTCAGGGCCAAGTCATGAAGATGCGGTTGAAGGCGAAAAAGGTCCTGCTGACTTCCGCGAAAGGTGGATCGGGGAAGACAACAACCGCCTACAATCTTGCGGCCTTCGCTGCGAACGACGGGTTCAAGGTCGGCATTATAGACCTTGACACCCAAGGAGCTCTGACGAGCTGGTGGCGCATGCGCCCAGCAGAGGCACCCGAGATCCGGCACTTCCATGCCGGGATGAATGACTTCGGGCGGGCGTTCGAAGCGGCTGAACGTGCAGAGTTGGACTTGGTTATCGTGGACACTCCACCCGCCGTCGAGGCGTTCGACGGTGCCATCCGTTTGTTGGTCAGGCTTGCCGACATCTGCCTGGTACCGAGCAACCAGGGTGGCGTCGATCCCTCGGTTGCGACGCACTGGTTAAAGTTCCTGAAGCGCGAGGGCGCAAGGGCGGCATGCATTCTCAACCGTGCCAAGACGAACAGCCGCTCTTTTCAGCCGACAAAAATCGAGCTGCAATTTGCAGGCAAGCTCTGCCCGTTCGAAGTGCGCGATCTCGAGGATATAAAGGAAACGGTGACCCTCGGCGTTGGTGTCGTGGAGCTGGTCAAAGCCAATGGAGTCGGTGACTACAGGGGCGTATGGGCATTCGTCCGATCGGAACTCGGCCTGGGCGAAGCGGAGGGCTAAACCATGGCTTTCACCATGCGCAAGGACAAGGCGCGCGACCGCGTGAAGGCGGTCCCCCCGGCTCGGCTCGATGACGCACCATCTCAAACTCGACACGTGCGCCGAACCATTGTGAAGTTTGCTGACGTCGAAGACTACGTCGCCGAGATCACGACGCTTTGGACGGAGGCAGCCGAAACATTCCTCCTCATCGGACGCCATCTCAACCAAGCAAAGGACGCTCTGCCGCACGGCGAGTTCCAGCGCATGGTCGATGAATGCCTCCCGTTCGACAAATCGAGGGCCTACCAATTGCGCATGGTCGCACAGATGGTGGACGCAGGGCGCGTTGGGGAGGGGGATCTGCCGCGCAGCAGCGCTACGGCGTTCTTATTCACCAGCTTAGAC
>CALMAB010000263.1 GCA_937858325.1 uncultured Acetobacteraceae bacterium | reverse complement strand
CATGGAATTTCCTCTTGTTGCGATAGCGCAACGCGGAGAATGCCCGCGGGTTCGTTTTGTGTGTTCAGCGCGCCATCATCACCGGCAGCGTCGCGTTTTCCAGCACGTGCCGGGTGACGCCGCCGAGGATCAGTTGCCGCAGCCGCGAATGGCTGTAGGCGCCCATGGCCAGCAGGTCCGCGCCGAACTCCCGCGCCGCTGCCAACATGCCGCGCCCCACGTCGCGGTCCACCGGGCGGAACTGCGCGATCTCCGGCCGGATGTCGTGCAGCGCCAGGTAGCCGAGCAGGTCCGCCGCGCCCGGCCCGCGCCGCTGGTATTCGTCCGCCGACAAGACCCGCACCGCTTCCGCCCGCTGCATCCAGGGGATCGCGGCGTGCACGGCCGCGGCGCTTTCCGCCGTGCCGTTCCAGGCGACGCAGATGCGGGTGCCCACCGCCGGCCCAGCGGTTTGCGGCGCGATCAGCACCGGGCGTCCGCTGTCGAACAGCACGGCGTGCAGCGCGTCGGAGGAGGACACGTCGTCCCCGGCCTCCGGGTGCGGCACCACGGTGAGGTCGGCGAGGCGGGCGAGCTGCGCCACCAGGTCCTCTTCCCGCCCGGTGACGCTGGCGAAGTTGGCGGTGGCGCCGGGGCTGAACGGCTCGGCAACGGTGACGCCGTGGGCGGCCACGAACTGGTCGAACATCGCGCGCACGGCGCTGGAGCGGGCGCTGCTTTCCTTTTCGGTGGCCGACATCATTTCCTCGATCATCGCGCCCGACAGGCCTTCGCCGGCCAGCGGCGCCACGTCGCGGCTATCGACGCGGACATGCAGCGCCGTAAGGTGCGCGTCCCACATCCGCGCGACGGTCAGCGCCGTGGTCAACGCGGCCTCCCCGGCGGCGGTGCCGGTGAGCGGCAGCAGCAGCTTGCGGATCAGCATGGCGTTCCTCCTTCCGTGTGCGGTGCATGGTGGAGGAGGCTATCACATTTTTGCGGGGCGCAACGGGGGTAGGCTGTGGGCAGGGCGCATTGCGACGGTGAGGATATCCGAATATGATCTTCTGGATATCCGAGCGTGGGGCTTGAGATGCCACTTTACATCAAAGACGATGACACGGCCGCACTCGTGTCGCAGCTTGCGAAGCTGCGTGGCTTGTCGAAACAGGCGGCGGTCAAGCTTGCCGTGCAGGCCGAGCTTGACCGGGCAGCGCAGGCAACCCCGTTGGAAGACCGCTTCGCCGCCCTTCGCGAGGCTTACCCATTGCCGCCTCCCACTGGCGAACTGGCTGACAAAGCGTTCTTTGATGAGATGTCCGGGGAACCGCCATGATCTTTGTTGATGCCTCGGCGCTGCTCGCCGTCATCGTGGGGGAGGCCGATGCCGCCGCGCTGGCGCGTCGTATGCAGGCGGCATCGCGGCGGTTCTGCTCCGCCATGTCCATTTGGGAGACGGTGAGCGGGCTTTGCCGGTCCTATGCCTTCACAGTGCCGGCCGCTCGCGCCCAGGTCCGCCGCTTCCTGGATGTTGGCCAGTTCGAGTTGGTCGCCATTACAGAGCGAGAGGCCGAAATCGCTCTCGACGCGTATGCCCAATACGGCAAAGGGCGGCATCCGGCCGCATTAAACATGGGCGACTGCTTCGCATATGCCTGCGTAAAATCGAAGCAAGCAAAGCTACTCTACAAAGGTAACGACTTCGCCAAAACTGATCTCGGATAGCACCGTGCGGCATTGTCGCGCGAATTCGGGTCGGGATCACGCTGCAGCACATCATCTCCATTAGGCACGTGCATGCAAAGCAACGCCGCCAAGCCAGCGAAATCCGGAGGATTTTCGCGGAGCACTTGGGTTGACCCAGACGACGCGCCGGAGCTGACCGACGATTTTTTCGAGCGGGCCGAAATCCGCGAGAACGGCGTGCTCATCCGTCCTGGACGCCCAAAGAGCGACGCGCCCAAGCAACTGGTGTCGATCCGCCTGGACCCGGACATACTGGCAAAGCTGCGCGCGGACGGGCCGGGCTGGCAGACCCGGCTCAACGACATCCTGCGCAAGGCGCTTATCGGCTGAGCGCCGCGCTCACGGATACAGCGCCCCCCCGCTCCACCCCTCCCCTCCCCGCGTGTACCCCCGGCGGTCGTGCAAACGGAACGGCATGTCCTGCCAGAACTCGATCGACCCGGGCCGCACCCGGAAGCCGGACCAGTGCGGCGGGCGCGGGATCGTGTCGCCGGGGTAGCGCGCGTCCAGCTCCCGGACCCGCCGCTCCAACTCGGCCCGTGACGGCAGCGGGCGCGACTGGTCGGACGCCAGCGCGCCGAGGCGCGAGATGCGGGCGCGGGTGTGGAAGTAGTTGTCGGCCTCGGCCGCCGTCACCGTTTCCACCTCGCCCTCCACGCGCACCTGGCGCTGCAGGCTCTTCCAATGGAACAGCAGCGCCGCCCGCGGGTTGGCGAGCAGTTCCTGCCCCTTGCGCCCCTCATAATTGGTGTAGAACACGAAGCCCCGCGCGTCGAAGTCCTTGAGCAGCACAATCCGCGCGGACGGCCGGCCGTCCGCCGTGCAGGTCGCCACCGTCATGGCGTTGGGGTCGTTCGGCTCCGTGCGGCCCGCTTCCTCGAGCCAGGCCTGGAACAGGAGGAACGGGTCGGCGGCCTCCGGGATGCCGCGGGTCTCGGTGGAAGGCAGCGGGGTGTCGGGCATGGCGGTGGCCTCCGGGTTGCGCGCAGCGTGCCCATGTGGGGCCGCGCCGCCAAGTGGCAAAGGCGGCCACGGGG
>CALMAB010000262.1:1454-12359 GCA_937858325.1 uncultured Acetobacteraceae bacterium | reverse complement strand
CCCCTGCGGCACGAAGCCGAAGGTGATCACCGGGTCCTCGCTCAAGGAGATGTCGGCGTCCACGCTGAACACCAACTCGTCGCCATAGCGCACCGTGATGTCTTGGATGTAGCGCGGCGGCACGAACAGGTGGGACACCTGGTCCACCTGCATCCCGTTGTTGTTGGGATGGCTGATCAGCAGGTGCGCCGTCGCCGCCTCCCCCTCGCGCAACGGCGCTTCCCCGTCGAGGCGCATCCGCATCTGGCCCAGCCGCGACATGGCGAGCTGCGGGTCCTTGGTGGAGGGCGCGGAGCAGCCGCCCGCCGCCTTTACGTAGCGCTCGGCCGCGTAAAGGTGGCCGTCCTCGGTTTCGGCGACGGCGTGCAGCAGGGTGTACTGGTCCACGCGCACCCGGGTCTTGAGGCTGCGCGGGTCTGCGGCCGGGCCGAACCGGAACGTGCCGGCGAGCGGCGACGGGTTGCCGTCCACCACCACCCAGACCGCCTTCACGCGGCCCGGCCCGGCGCCCCCGCCTGCCGACAGGTGTTTGGCGAGCGCGATGATCCCGGCGCCGTCCGCCACCTCGCGCTCGCCAAACACCGCGTGCTTCAGGTCGGCCCAACGGGCGGCGCGGGCGTCCGGGTCTTCCTCCGCCCAAGCCGGCGTCGCCGCGCAAAGTGCCAGGCCCAGAGTCGCACCCAGTGCCGCCGCAATCGCCTTCATCCGCCCCGCACTCCCCTGCCGCGGCCCGCTTCGCGCCGGCCTATTCCCATTCCAGCTCTTTGAACGCGCCCGTCACGTTGCGGCCGTTGTAGGCGTCGAACAAGGCCCAGCTTGCCCGCTCTTCCTGGCCCGCGGTCGCCGCAGCCGTTTCGATGTCACCGCCGTGGGAGATGATGGCGCGGATGTCGCGGACAAGCCCGCCCAAATATCGCTCCTGCGCCGCGGCGGCACCGGGCCAGGGAACGATTGCCGGCCCGTGGCCCGGCACCGCCCGCGTTGCCGGCGCGTCCCGCAACGCCTTCGTTTCCCTCAGCCAGCCCAGGATGCTGCCGTCCAGCGCGGGCACGCGGTCCACGAACAGCAAGTCGCCCAGCCACAGCGTGCCCGTTTCCTCGTCCAGAATGGACAGGTCGTTGTCGGTGTGCGCCGTCGGGTGTGCCCGAAGTTGCAAGCGCCGCCCGCCGAGGTCGATGGCCGCGGTGTCGCTGACCAGCAAGTCCGGCTTGGCGTAATCGCCGGCCTCCTCGATGCCGAGCGCGTCGGCCAGGGCGTTGCGGTAGAACTCCCCGCGCTGCACCAGCATGGCCGCCATCCGGGCATGACCCACGAACACCGGGCCGTCATCCGCGAAGGCGACGGCCCCGAACACATGGTCGGGGTGCAGATGCGTCATCACGACGTAGCGGATCGGCAGATTTGTCCGCTCGCGTATGCTGGCGCGCAGCCGCTCGCCGTCCGCCCGGCTGCCGCCGGGGTCGAGCACGGCCACGGCGTCCCTGCCCACGACGAAGCCGATATTGGCGATGCCGTCCTGGTTCTCGAGTGTCGCTTCCTCGTGCACGCCCTGGCGGACGTGCAGGCCCGGCGCGACCTCGGCCATCAGGAAGGGCTTGGCCGGGATAGGGGCAGATAGGGCGCGGTCGGGGCGCAACGCGGCGATGGCGGCCAGCAGCAGCGCCCCCCGCCGCTTCACCGCCCACTCTTTCACCGGACGAGGGCCGCGGTGCGGATGCGCCGGTACACCAGGGCCGGCGCTGGCCCTTCCGCCACGGTATCGGCGTCGGCCACGGCGTCCGCCATCATGAAGTGGTGGGGCGACAAGGCGCAGGCCGGGTCGGTGGCGCCCGCGTCGCCGGTCATGGCCAGCGCCTGGCAGCGGCAGCCGCCCCAATCGACCTCGCGCTGGTCGCAGGACCGGCACGGCTCCGGCATCCAGGACGTGCCGCGATACCGGTTGAAGCCGGGGTCGTCCTGCCAGATCGCGCCGAGCGACGCCGCGCGCACCGATGGCCACTGGAAACCCGGCAGCGTTTCCGCCGCGTGGCACGGCAGGGCCAGCCCGGCCGGGGTGATGTTGATGATCCGCCGCGCCCAGCCGCCCATGCACGCCTTCGGGCGCGCCGCGTAGTAGTCCGGCACCACGTAGTCGATGGTGATGCGCCCGCGCAGCCGCTCGCGGGCCTCCGCCACGGCCTCGTTCGCCCGCTCCAGTTGGGCGCGGCTCGGCATCAGGGCGGCGCGGTTCACCAAGGCCCAGCCATAATACTGCACATGGGCGATCTCGATGCGGCTCGCCCCGATCTCCTCGCCAAGCGCCAGCATCTCCGGCAAACGCTCCAGGTTCTGCCGGTGCACCACGAAGTTGGCGGTGAGCGGCAGCCCGGCGTCGCGGATCTGCCGAGCCACTTCGAGCTTACGGGTATGGCCGCGCCGGTAGCCGCCGATGCGGTCCGCCTGGGTCGCGTCGGCGTCCTGGAAGCTGAGCTGCACATGGTCCAACCCGGCCTCCGCCAACGCCGCGAGCGCCGCCGGGTCCAGCGTCACGCCGGAGGTGATCAGGTTGCTATACAGCCCGCCCGCCGCGGCGCGGCGCACCAGCTCTAGCAGGTCCTTGCGCGCCGTCGGCTCGCCGCCGGAGAAATGCACCTGCAAGACGCCGAGTGCCGCCGCCTCGTCCAGCACGCGCAGCCAGGCCGCGGTGTCGAGTTCGTTCGCCGCCCGCTCCATCTCCAGCGGGTTCGCGCAATACGGGCATTGCAGAGGGCAGCGGTGCGTCAGCTCGGCCAACAGCGCCAGCGGCGGTTCGATGGCGGGGCCGGGTGGGACCGGCAACAATGCGTTCATAGCCGGATCGCTCCTTTGACCACCAAATCCTGCAGCATGGCCGCCACGTCCGCCGCGATGGTTTCGCGCGGCGCGTCGAACTTCACTGCCAGGCTGTCCACGATGTCCGGCACAGTTCGGGCGCCGTCCACGAGCTTCAACACCTCGACGGCCGGCTCGTCCAACAAAAACAGCCGCTCCGGCGCCAGGACCACCCAGGCTTGGCGCACCGGGTCGTGCCGCAGCCGGAAGCCGCGGTTGAAGGCGGGCACCGCCGCGCCCTCCCCCGTCATGCCCTCAGTCATGCCGAGGGCACGAAGGCGCCCGGCGGCACCCGCCCCGGCTCGACGTAAGCGTAGTGCAGCGCATCGAGCTGCGACCACAGCACGTCGCACTTGAAACGCAGCGCGGCCAGCACCTGTTCCTGCTGCGCCCGGGTGCGGGCGTGCTCGTCCACGAAGGCCAAGGCGAAGTTCACGTCCTTGGGCGCCTGCGTCAGGCGGGGCGTGAAGTAGGCCAGGGTCTCCTCCCCGATGAAATCGTAGTTGGCGAGCATCCCCGACACGCGCTCGGCGATGATGGTAGGGGAGAACATCTCCGTCAGCGAGGACGCGACGGCCTCCAGCACGCTGCGGTCCCGCACGAAGGCCACGTAGGCGTCCACAGCAAAGCGCGTGCCGGGCAGGATGCCCTCCGTCGTCTCGACATAAATAGGATCAAGGCCGACGCCCTCCGCCAGCTTGAGCCAGCGGGCCACGCCGCCCAAGCCCGGCCCGGTGCCGTCGTGATCCTCCAGCCGGCTGCGCCACGCGCGGCGCAGGTCGGCGGTGGGCAGCCGGGCCAGCAGGGTCGCATCCTTCGCCGGGATGCGGCTTTGGTAGTAGTAGCGGTTGAGCGCCCAAGCCTGCACCTGAGCGCGCGTCAGCCGGCCGTCGTGCAGCATCCGGTGGAACGGGTGGTGGATGTGGTAACGCTCGTCGCCGATGGCATGGAGCGCGGCGCGCAGGTCGGACGGGGACAGAAGGCGGTCGCTCACAGGGTCAGCTCCATTCCATCATAGGCCACGTCCCAACCCGCGGCGGACACCTCTGCCCGTTCCGGCGAGTCCGCCAGGAGGATCGGGTTCGAGTTGTTGATGTGCAGCAGGATGCGCCGCTTCACCTCCAACCCGGCGAACGCCGCAAGCGTCCCGTCCGGCCCGGACACGCTCATGTGCCCCATGCGCTGCCCGGTCTTCGGCCCCAGCCCAGCGCGGATCATCTCGTCGTCCGTCCACAGCGTGCCGTCGAAGAACACCGCCTCGGCGCCGCGCAGGCGCTCGGCCAGGCCGGGCACCATGGCGGCGCAGCTCGGCACGAAGAACAAGGTCGCCCGCCCGTCGGACACCGCGGCGCCCACTGTCTGGTCGCTTTCCTCCAAGGCCGGGGCCGCGCCGGGCTGCTCAAGGTAGAGCGGCACCTTGCCGGGCACGGCGAACAGCGTGACGGTCAACCCGCTCGCCTCGCCGTCTGGCAACGTCACGGGGGTGGGCGTGTCGAGCACCACAGGCTGGCGCGCGACGATGCCGCGTGCCAGCACCTCGAAGATCGGGTTATCGTCCAAGACCTGGTGTACCCGGGGCGTGGCCAGAACGCTGAACGCTTGGCGTTCGCGCAAGGTGAGCAGGCCCGTGATGGCATCCACGTCGCCGCCGGTCAGCACAACCGCGGCAATCGGCGAAGACCGCAGGCCTTCCTGCGGCTGCAAGGCCGGGGTTTGCTCGATCTGCTGCCGTATGTCAGGGGAAGCGTTCAACAAGACCCAATGGTGGCCGTCTGCGCTGACGGCGATTGAGGCCTGGGTGCTTGGAATTGCCGCGGGGTCGCCCGCCCGGGCGCGGCGGCAGGGTTGGGCGTTGGAATTCCACTGCGGAAAGGCACCGCCTGCTGCGGCGCCGAGCACGACTACGCGCATGGAGTCATGGGGTCGCCCGTACTAGCAAACGCCCCGAGGTCACAGTGCCAAACGCACCGGCCCCGGGCGCCGCCAAATGCTGAGCTTACTTCTTCAGGTCAGCGCAGGCATAGGAGTTGATCTCTGCGCCGAGTGCAATCTCGACGACCTTCGGGGTCTTCCAAGCCATAGTATCCTCCAGTTTTTGTTAAGCGAGATGCAATCTATGAGGGCGCCGGAAATTTAGTCAAGCATGGGAGACATGCGGCGAACGCGGGCGGGCCATTCTCATCACGACCTCGTGTTATAGCAGGGCGGAAATCTCGGCAAAGCCGGTCGTTGAAACGCCAACATACAAACGGAGGAACATGATGCACCAGTCGTTCAAGGTCATGGCGGGCTTGTCGGCGATCTGCCTTGGGGCGATGGCCATGCCGTCCGGCGCCGCGGCCGGGCCTTGCTCCGACCAGATCGCCGAGCTTGGCCGGAAGCTGTCGCAAAGCTCAAGCCTGGGTGCGCCGACCACAGGCACGCTGACCGGCTCGAACCCGAACAACGCGCCCGGTGCGTCACCGGCGGCTTCCGCGGCGCCGACCGGCGCTGGAACCTCCTCGGACAACAAGGTGGGCGGCACGGCGGGGACCAAGGAGGCGAACGCCGCCGTCGGCAACCTGGTCGCAACCTCCTCGCAGGACGTGCGGCGGCAGCAGGAGGGCCTGCCCACCGCCGCCGCGGTGGCCGCGGCCGGGTCGGGCAAGTCGGTGGAGACCACGCCGGGCCAAGCCAGCGGCGCCGGGCCGAACGACAAGATGTCGGAGGCCAAGGCGGAGCTGGAAAAGGCGCGCAAGATGGACTCTCAGGACGACGCGGCCTGCCGCGGCGCAATCGACAAGGCACGGCAGCTCGCGGGTTGAACAGGCCGCCCTGCCCGGCGCGGTGCGCTCGGCGGGGCGAGCCTACCGTGCCGCCTCGCGCACGCCCATGCGGTTGGACAGCCCGCTGATCTCCGTCACGAATTTGCGGCGGATGGCCTTGTCGAAGTCGTCAAAGCTTTCGGCCGGCATCAGGAAGGCGTTCGGACCGCCGATCAGGTGGTCCTGATACCAGGCCTCGAGCGTCGCCGCCTCGTCGCCCTCCAAGATGGGCAGGCCGTTGACGGTGACGCCCGCCCCGGCCAGTTCGTCGCGCACCCGGTCCACGGTCTCCGGCGGGTTGCAGTTCTCCTGCCCGTCGCCGGACACGTCCACCACGCTGCGCTCGGCCGGCACCGGCAACTGGGTCAGCAGCTTGTCGGCGATGCTGCGCAGGGCCGCCGACATGCAGGTGAAGCCGTTGCTCGCCCGGCGTAAACGACGCACTCGCGCCGCGAAACGCTGCACGTCCCCGGCGCTGGTCAGCAACGTCCACGGCAGCGACAAGGCCGGACGGGTGGACCATTGCACCAAGGCGATCAGCATGGATTGGTGCGGTCCCGACAGGATGCTGGCTTGCACCTCCCGCGCTTCCAGCGCCGTGGCGATGCCGTCCATCTGCAGCGTGAAGCGCGCGGCGTCCACCGACTCCGACACATCGACGGCCAGCACCAGTGCGAGATCCACCCGCTCCGTCTTCTGCGCCACGGCCGGACCAGCCAGCGCGGCGAGCAGCACCGGGAGCCACAGCAGGGCCTTGCGCGGCATTGCTACCGCTCGGCCAAGTCGAGGTTCCGCACGCTGCCCAGCCCGGTCGCCTGGTCCAGCCCGGTGACGCCGCGCAGCGACGCCCCGTGCACGTCGGCCCGCGCCAAGGCGGCGCCGGTCAGGTCGGCCCCGTCCAGCCGCGCCCCGGACAGGTCGGCGCCTTGCAGGTTGGCCCGCGCCAGCCGGGCGCCGCGCAGGTCGGCAAAGGCGAGGCGGATGCCGGACAGGTCCGCCCCTTCCAGGTTGGCTCCGGCCATCCGGCAGCCGCCGAGGTCCGAACGCAGCGCGGCCAGGAACTGCGTGCGCCCCAACTCCAGGTGCGCCCCCGCCAGGTTGGCGCCGGTCCAGTCGGCGTTGCCGAGGTGGGCCAGCACATGCGCGCCCGCGAGGTTGGTTCCGCGGAACCGGGGCGCCTCCGCCGCGGGGTTCTCACCCAGCAGGGTGGACGCCGCCGGCAGGAACATCCGCGCCCCGGACAGGTCGGCGTCGGAAAAATCGGCGCGTATGATGATGGCCCGGTCGAGGTCGGCCCCGGCCAGGTTGGCGCCCGCCAGGTTGGCCCCGGTGAGGTCCGCGCCGAACAGGTTGGCCCCGGCCAAATTGGCGCCGCTGAGATCAAGCTCCGCGAGGTCCAGCCGCGACAGGTCCTGGCCCGCCAGATCGGCCGGGTGCCCGGCGCGCAGCGCCGCGATCACCTGCCGCACCGTCAGGGACGCCGCCCCCGCCGAAGCCGACACCGCCACGGCGCCCAGCAGCACGGCCGCCAGCGCAAGCGGGATGCGGGTTCGCCGGCGCTCCGGGTGCTTCATCATACCAGCCTACACCGGGCGTCCCGCACGGCGCTACAGCGATCTCCGGCGTGGAGGGGGAGCCGAACGCCCTCCACAAGCGTTGCAGCCGGCACGCCAGCTTTGCCCGACCCCGGCAAGCCTGCGCCCCCGGAGGACGGAGCACCCATGTTCTACGACGTCGCCCACGGCCACGGCCTGCCGCACGATCCGGTGAAGGCACTGATCGCCCCCCGCCCCATCGGCTGGATCTGCGCCATGAGCGCCGCGGGCGAGACGAACCTTTCGCCTTACTCCTTCTTCAACCAGGTGTCCGACCGGCCGCACATGGTCATGTTCTCCTCGGCCGGGCGCAAGGACGCCATCAGCTTCATCGAGGAAACCGGGGAGTTCACCTGCTCCATCGTATCTTGGGAACAGCGGGACGCGATGAACCGAACCTCCGCGCCGCTGCCGCGCGGGCACAACGAGTTCGAGCACGCCGGGCTGGAGCCGGAACCCTCCGTGCTGGTCCGCCCGCCCCGGGTCCGCGGCGCCCCGGCGGCGCTGGAGTGCCGGCTGGTCAAGACCATGGAGCTTGAGCCGCTGGACGGAAGCGACGCCTTCTACGTCATGGCCATCGGCCAGGTGGTCGGCGTTCACATCGACGACCGCGTGATGCAGGACGGCTACGTGGACACGCTGCGCCTGCAGATCGTCAGCCGCGCCGGCTACCACGACTACTTTCTGGCCGACCACAAGTTCGCCTTGACCCGGCCCACGAAGTAAGCCCCCAGCAGCCACGACGCCTTCCCACCCGGGCCTGCGCCGGCGCATGCTGTCCGGCCATCGGAACCGTCCTGGGCCAAGCGCCGGAGAACATCATGGTTGGAACTGCCACGGGCGACGCGCCCCGCTCGAAGCTCGCCACCGTGCTCCGGGTGACGAGCGGCAACTTCCTGGAAATGTTCGACTTCTTCCTGTTCGGGTTCTACGCGACCTTTATCGCCCGCGCGTTCTTCCCGGCCGGCAGCGAGTTCGCCTCCTTGATGTTCACCTTCATGACGTTCGGCGCCGGGTTCCTGATGCGGCCATTGGGCGCCGTGCTGCTCGGCGCCTACGTGGATCGGATCGGGCGGCGCCGGGGCTTGATCGTGACGCTTTCCATCATGGCGTGCGGCACGGTGCTGATCGCCTTCGTGCCGGGCTACGAGACGATTGGTTTGCTGGCGCCGGTCCTGGTGCTGATCGGCCGGCTGCTGCAGGGCTTCTCCGCCGGGGTGGAGCTGGGCGGCGTGTCCGTTTACCTGGCCGAGATGGCGCCGCCGGGCCGCCGCGGGTTCTTCGTGGCCTGGCAGTCGGGCAGCCAGCAGGTCGCCATCATGGTCGCCGCGGTCATCGGCTTCGCAGTGAACCGGCTGCTCGCGCCCGAAGGCGTCGCGGCCTGGGGCTGGCGCGTCCCGTTCTTCATCGGCTGTTTGATCATCCCGTTCCTGTTCTACATCCGCCGCTCGCTGGAGGAAACGCCGGAGTTCCTGGCCCGCAAGCACCGGCCCTCGCTCCGCGAGACCATCGCCTCGCTGGGCCGCGACTGGCGGATCGTGGGCCTTGGGATGCTGATGATGGCGACCACCACGATCTCCTTCTACGCGATCACGGTCTACACCCCGACCTTTGGCAAGAGCGTGCTCAAGCTGTCCGACGCCGACAGCCTCGTTGTCACCTTCTGCGTCGGCTTGTCCAACTTCGTTTGGCTGCCGGTCATGGGGGCGCTGTCGGACCGGATCGGGCGGCGGCCCATCCTGCTGCTGTTCTCCGCCCTCACGGTGCTGACCGCCTATCCGGCGCTGGCCTGGCTGGTTGGCCATGCTTCCTTTGCCAACATGCTGGTCACGCTGCTGTGGCTGTCGTTCCTGTATGGCAGCTACAACGGCGCCATGGTGGTCGCGCTGACGGAGATCGTGCCGGCGAGCGTGCGCACCGCCGGGTTCTCGCTGGCCTACTCGCTGGCCACCGCGCTGTTCGGCGGGTTCACCCCGACCGTTTCCACCTGGCTGATCCAGGCGACCGGCAACCGGGCCGCGCCGGCCTTTTGGATGACGTTCGGCGGCGCCTGCGGCCTCCTGGCGACGCTGCTGGCCTACCGCACGGGCCGGACCAGGGTCGCCGGGGCCGAAGGCGTGTCGGCCTAGGCGGCTGCTTGTGCAGCGCCGCCCCTTCCTGCTGCGCGCCGCCGCCTTTGTCTGCGCCGCTTGGGCGCTGGCCGGCGCCGCGCAGGCAGCCGAAATCCGGGTGGTCAGTTCGGGCGGCTTCGCCGCCGCTTTTCGCGCGCTCGCCCCGGCGTTCGAGCAGGCAACTGGCCACACGCTCGTGACCGGCTGGGGACCGTCGATGGGGCAGACGGTGGACGCGGTGCCCGCCCGGCTGGCCCGGGGCGAACCCATCGACGTGCTCATCATGGTCGGCGACGCGCTCGGCCACTTGGTCGAGCAGGGCACGGTGGACGCGGACAGCCGGGCCGACCTCGCGCGCTCCGCCATCGGGGTCGTGGTGCGGGCGGGCGCGCCCCGGCCGGACATCGGTTCCGCGGACGCGCTGCGCCGCGCGCTGCTTGCCGCCGGGTCCATCGCGTATTCGGACAGCGCCAGCGGGGTTTACATCGAGCGCGAGATGCTGCCCCGCCTGGGCATCGCCGAGCAGGTGGCCGGCCGGGCACGGATGATCCCGGCCGAGCCGGTGGGCGCGGTCGTGGCGCGCGGCGACGCCGAGATCGGCTTCCAGCAGATCAGCGAGCTGCGGCCCATTCCGGGCATCGACCTGGTCGGGCCGCTGCCGCCCGAATTGCAGCGGGTCACGGTGTTCTCCGCCGGCGTGCTCGCCCGCAGCCGTGAGCCGGACGCGGCCCGGGCGCTGATCCGGTTCCTGACCTCGCCCGCCGCGGCCGGGGCCATCGTGGACAGCGGGATGGAGCCGATGGGAGCGGCAGGCCGGAACTGAGGCGGCGTTCGGGCCTTATCGGCCCGGCGTGGCCGCGCGCCGACGTGGGAACAAGGGAGCCGAACGATGCTGTACTGCGTACATATGGACGTTCGGGTGCCGCCCGGCACGGACCCGGCGATGTTCGACCGGCTCAAGGCAGAGGAAAAGGCGCAGTCCCAGACGTTGCAGCGCAGCGGCCAATGGCGGCATCTGTGGCGCGTCGCCGGGCGCTACGCCAACATCAGCGTGTTCGACGTGGCGAGCCATGACGAACTGCACGCCATCCTCTCGGGCTTGCCGCTGTTCCCGTTCATGGACATCACCGTCACCCCGCTGAGCCAGCACCCCTCCGCCATCCATCAGGAATGACCGCTGCCGGCCTGGCGCCGCCGCTGTTCGTCGGCATCTGGGCGACCGGCTTCATCGTGGCGCGGCTGGTGGCGCCGCACGCAGACCCGCTGTTCTTCCTGTTCTGCCGGTTCGTGCTCAGCGCCCTGGCCTTTGCCGGCATCGCGGCGGCCGCCCGCGCCCGCTGGCCCCGGGGCCTGCGCGGCTGGCGGGACGCGCTGGTGGCCGGGGTGCTGATGCAGGGCGCCTACCTCGGCGGCGTGTTCTGGTCGGTGCGGCACGGACTCCCGGCCGGGATCTCGGCGCTGATCGCCGGGCTGCAGCCGCTGCTGACGGCGCTGCTGGCACCCCGGCTACTTGGCGAGCGAGTGGGCGGGCGCCGCTGGGCCGGC
>CALMAB010000262.1:0-1444 GCA_937858325.1 uncultured Acetobacteraceae bacterium | reverse complement strand
GCTCGTGCTGGAGCCGCAGTTGCGCAACGCGTCCATGGCCGCCGGCGGAACGCCCATCCTGCCGTTGCTGGCCAGCGGCGGCGCGATGGCGGCGTTGACGCTCGGCACCATCTGGCAGAAGCGCACGGCCTCCGATGCGGACCTCCGCACCAACGCGGCGGTGCAGTTCATCGGCGCGGCTTCCGTCACCGCCCCGGTCGCGGCGCTCACCGAAGCCGGCCGGTTCGACAACAGTTGGCAAGTCTGGGCCGGGCTGGCCTGGGCAGTGGGCGGGCTGTCGCTGGGCGCCACCTCGCTGCTGCTGGTGTTGATCCGGCGCGGCGCGGTGGCCGGGGTGGCGTCCTTGTTCTACCTGGTGCCGCCGGTCGTGGCCGTGCTGGCCTTCGCGCTGTTCGGTGAGCGGCTTTCGGCCCTGCAAGTCGCGGGCATGGCCATTGCCGCCGCGGGTGTCGCGGTCGCCAGCCGGGCGTGACCCGGCAGGCCGTCCGCTGCCGTTCGGGACCGCCTAGGACTGATCGCGAGGCAGCAGGTGTTTTGTTCCGGCCACACCGGCAAAAATCATTGTCAATAGACAACAAACTCCCTTGCACACGGTTTCGTGATGTGCTGTTCTCACGTGGTCGTGACTATGGAGGTTTCGGTGCAGTCTGCCTTCGACGGCCTCGTGTTTGACAAGGTGGTCCTTGCCATCGGGAAAACTCTACGGGTCGAGCCATCAAGCCTCTCGCGGTCAACCCGGCTGGTGGACGACCTTTCGCTCGGCGGGTTTGCCCGCTTGAAGCTCGCGCTCTGCCTGGAAGACCTGTTCGACATGGAACTGCAGAACGACACGGTCGAGCGGTTCCAAACCCTGGGCGACATCGTGAGCTATTTCAGCTTCCGGTATTTCAGGGATGTCGAAATGCCGCCGCTCAGCGCGACGGCTTAAGGCCCCTGCGCCGGACCCGCCTCCGCCAGCTCCTCAAGGATCGGGCAATGCGGCCGGCCGTCGCCTTCGCAGCGGTCCGCGAGGTGGCGCAGGGCGCTGCCCATCTCCGCGATGGCCCGCGCCTTTTGCTCAAGCGCGGCAGCGTGGGCCAGGGCCAGGCGCTTCACGTCGGCGCTCGCCCGGCCCTCGTCCCGCCAAAGCGCCAGCAACTCGCGCATCTGCGCGACGGAAAAGCCCAGGCTGCGCGCCCGCCGCAGGAAGCGCAGCGCCTGCACGTCCGCCTCCATATAGCGCCGGTAGCCGGCGGCGCTGCGGCCCGCTGGCGCGATGAGGCCGACGCGCTCGTAATAGCGGAGCATCTTGGCGGACACGCCGGACGCCGCCGCGGCCTCCCCGATGTTCATGCCCGGCGCCCGCGCCGGCCTGGCATGTCTGGACGCCAGCCCCGCAGCAGCAGCGCGCTGCCCACCACGCCGACGCTGGAGAACGCCATCGCCGCCCCCGCCACCACCGGGC
>CALMAB010000261.1 GCA_937858325.1 uncultured Acetobacteraceae bacterium | reverse complement strand
GTCGAGCACGACGCTCTCGAAGATCGCGCGGTTGAACAGGCCCGCGGCGAGGGGCGACACCATGTTGGCCGCGGTGTCGAAGGAGCCGGAGGACTGGCCGCCGAGCGTCACCGTGCCCGGGTCGCCGCCGAACGACGCGATGTTGCCCTGCACCCACTTGAGCACGGCCTGCTGGTCGAGCAGGCCGTAGTTGGCGAACGGGTGGCCCTCGTTGTCCAGCGCGGGGTTGGCGAAGAAGCCGAAGAACCCGACGCGGTGGTTCAAGGTGACGACGACCATCTGGCCCTGCGAGGCGAGCTTGCCCGCGTCGTAGTCGTTGCTTTCCCCGCTGTAGTTCCCGCCGCCGTGGATGAAGACCAGGACGGGCAGCTTCGCGGACGGGTTCGGGGTGAAGACGTTGAGGAACAGGCAGTCCTCGTTGCTGGTCGGCGGCCCCGAGAATACGCCCGTGGTCGTGATCTGGGCGCAGGTCGGGCCGAACCGCGTGGCGGTCCGCGTCTGCGTCCAGGGTGGAAGCGGCTGCGGCGGCTGCCACCGCAAGGCGCCGACGGGCGGCTGGGCGTAGGGGATGCCGAGATACCCGTAAACCCCGTTGTTGCTGAGCCCCTGCACCGGTCCCGCCGGCGCGTTGACCACGGGTCCGAGGGGCAGCCCGGGCGGCGGCTGCTGCGCC
This sequence comes from uncultured Acetobacteraceae bacterium, assembly GCA_937858325.1. Classification (GTDB taxonomy): domain Bacteria; phylum Pseudomonadota; class Alphaproteobacteria; order Acetobacterales; family Acetobacteraceae; genus CAHJXG01. Next base: position 6,792 of record CALMAB010000261.1, on the reverse strand, counting down.
TGGTCCTGGGCGCCCGCCGGTTGGGGCATCAGTCCGCACGCAAGCAGCAGGCCGATCAGAGCAAGTCCGGCCCTGGATCGGGACCGGGGACTCAAGACGGCGGCCTCGCTTCTGCAAGTCAAGTTTGCCTCCCACCATTCGTTGCGTGCCGCAACCCGGCCTGTTCAAAGGACGCCGGACCTGCCCGCACCAAATCACGGTGCCCGACGGCGCAGGAGGAGCAAAGATGTCAGAAAAGCCTGTGCGATACGTTTCCTGCATCGCACGGGAGCGCGGGACGACGATGCGCGGGGTGATCCTTGTCGGGGCGCCATGGCCGCACGGCACGCCGATGGATGCTTGAGATGCGGCCGTCACGGGCGAAGACGTTTTCCACCGGCGTGGCGCGCATCGTCCCGGCCACGGCCGGCCCGTCCGTGCTCCCGGCGGCCTGCGCCGCCGCGGGGAAATGGCGCACGGCGGAGCAGGTGCCGGCCTGGATCTGCCCCGGCATACGCTTCGCCCTGTCGAGAAAGGCGCGCGACCAGGCGCGGCTTTCGTCGTTGCGGTCCCAGCAGGAGCCGCTCATCAGCAGCAATCCCTGCGCCTGCTCAAGCCCCAGCGAATGGACGTCGCTGGTCACGGCGCCGGGCAGGAAGAACTTCTGCTTCAGGGGGAGGCCGAACTCCACGGCCGGCTTCACGCTGCTGATGAGGTCCGATCCCGCGTTCAGGATGCCGACGACCTGGGCGCCCGAGGCCTGCGCCTGCAGCAGGCACGAGGAAAGGTCGGTCGTCCCGATCGGGTGCAGCGTCGAGCCGGGCGCCTTGCCGCCCGCCGCGACCAGGCTGCGGGTCAGTGCGGCCACCACGGCGCCACCGTGGAGGGCGCGACCGACGAAAACCAGGACACGGTGTGGCTCCACACGGTCAACGGCCAGCACGACCCCACCGTCACCCTGCAGCCGAGGCGCAACCAGATCTGGCGCGTGGCCAACCTCGGTCTGCCCGAATTGGTGCAGAAGGCAACAGGATCCGGCGTCACCCGCACCCTCGACTGATGGCACGCCTCCATGCGGGTCCGCCACGCCGAGCGGGCTTTCCGATGCGTCCAGATGTTCACACCAACGGCCCCTTGCCGCGCCCCTTCCGTCGTTGCGAGCCACCCTGGCGGCGTGGCAATCCAGGAACTGCCAGCGCGGCGCTCGCCCCCTGGATTGCCGCGTCGCTGCGCTCCTCGCAATGACGCAAAGACGATGGGTGCAGAGGGCTGCTGGCATTGGTTCCCGGCGCGAACTGTTCGGCGTGCGACACCTTGCCAACGAGGCTGTCTGCCTCAACGGCGACCAGCTCCGCACGTCCATCGTCCGGCTCCTGAGCCGCTGCGACGCCCTGCACGGCCATCTCGCCAACAACGGGACGGCGTTGATCGACCACGGCTCGCGCCACCGCGCGGGCCTGCCGGACCGCGTCCGCGACATCACTCGCCTGCTTCAAGCGTTCCCGCCAGCGGAGCGCCGGGCCGCCAAAGGATTGGCCCATTCTTGATGGGCATGACCGCCGGGCCATGCTTCTTGAGCCCAACGGCGCGAGCCTGCACGCTGCCAGCCTGACAACGGATCGCAGGCCGCGCCGGCCTGTCGGCAGCCCGCACGCGCCGGCCGTGGAGAAAGCTGCACCTCGGCCTCACGCCCAAACGGGCCAAGGAGGCTTCACGACCACGCGCTCAGCCCTGTTGCTCGACCTTGTTCCGGAGCACGCCGATCTTCTCGACTTCCAGCTCAACCGTGTCGCCGTGCCGGAGAAAGCGGCCGTGCTCCAGGCCGCACCCGTTGCCGACCGTGCCCGAGCCGATGAACTCGCCCGCGAACAGCGTCTCGTCGCGCGACATGTGGGCGATCAGCTCCTCGAAGCTGAACAGCATCCCGTCGCTCCGGCCCTGGGACCAGACCTCGCCGTTGACCCGCGCCTCCATCGCCAGGGCGTAAGGGTCGCCCAACTCGTCCGGGGTGACGATCCAGGGACCGAGCACGTTGGCCCCGTCGAAGCTCTTGCCCTTGGCCGGGCCGAGCCAGCCGGGCATCTCCTTCATCTGCTGGTCGCGCGCCGAGAAGTCGTTGAAGATCGTGAAGCCGAAGATGTGGTCGCGCGCCCGCGCGGCCGGAACGTCCGCCGCGGTCCGGCCGACAAAGACGCCGAACTCAAGCTCGTAGTCCATGACCGTGCTGTAGCGCGGCCAGCGCACGGTGGTGTCCGGCCCGCGCACCACCAAACGGTTGGTGATGTAGTAGATCGGCAGCTCGCGATACACCTCGGCCACCGGCGCCAGCGGCTCGGCGTCGATGGCGGCCAGCGCCTCGGCATCGTCCCGGGCCGCGAGCTTGCGCATCCCGCGCGGCGACTGGCGGATGTGGAGGGGGAAGCACATGGCGTCGCGCATCTGGCGCGGCTCGGGCACGGGCGCGAGCAGCTCGACGGCGGACAGGGCGGCGGACAGGTCCTCGTCCCGGCCCCGCTCGTCGAACAGCCGGCGCGCCCCCTCTAAGCCCCCGGCGCCCGCGTCCATGAGGTGCAGCATGGAGGCGAAGGGATGCCCGGCGCCCCCCGCCCGCTCCGCCGCGTTCGCCAGGTCGAACACGCGGCCGTCCCCGCCATGGACGATGCCGATCCTCGGCTGGCCGCCTTCGGCCCGGTAAGTCGCGAACTTCGTCATGCTCGTCCTCCTATGCTCCCCGTGCGACGGCCGCGCCGACCCGCCCGGGCCGGAGCGCCGGAATGGCCAGGGCCGCGAAGCCCAAGGTGATCAGGCCCTCGAACGCCCAGGCCGCATCGAACCCCCAATTGGTCGCGATCTGGCTGAACAAGGGCGGCACGACCGCGCCGCCGACGGCGGCAATCGTCAGCATGAGGCCCACCGCGGTCGGGACGTCGGACACCCGGAAGGCGTCGCGGCGCTGGCCCGGGATCGTGACCCAGCCGACAAAGGCCGCGATGCCGGCCCCGCCGATGGCCCCTGCCGCGATCTCCACGCCGAGCCGGTCGAGGTGGGGCACCAGGATCAGGGCGACGCCCGCGACGGCCTCGGACAGCAGGAACGTCGGCAGCAGGCCGAGCACGCGGTCCACCAGCCAGCCGCCCACGAAGGAACCCGGGATGCCGCTGACCAGGAGCACGGCGCTGATGCCTTCCGCGGACGCCGCATCGAGCTTGAGGCTGTCCTGCGCATAGTGCGGCAGCAACTGGGCGGCGCTGAAATAGCTGCCGTAGCCGCCCAGGAGGGCGAGGCCCATGATCCAAAGCGTCGGGTTGCCGAAGACGCGCCGCAGCGACGCCGCGCCGAGGTGCTCGCCGTCCAGCACGTCGGCCTTGTCGCCGGGCGGGGCAGGAAAGAGCGCCGCCGTCAGGACAAGGGTGAGAAGGCCGAGGGCCGCGCCGGCAAGCAGGGCCGGCCGCCATCCCAGCCCTGCCACGATCGGATGCCAGCCGAACAGCCCGGCGGCGGCGCCGACCGTGAAGGCCACGCCCGTGACCAAGCCGTTGGCCGTGGCAAGCTCGCGGCCGCGGAACCAGGCGGTCGTCAGCCCGACCGCGCTGCCGAGATAGATGGACCCGCCGACGCCGCACGCGAACCGCGCGGCGAGCAGCATCCCATACGAGTGGCTCCACGCGCTCAGCCCGGCGCCGGCGGTTTCCAGCGCGATCCCAAGCAGCATGGCCGCCCGCATCCCATAGCGTTCCGCGATCCAGCCGGCCGGGACGTGGGCGATCCCGTAGCCGGCGATGAACATGCCGACGATGACGCCCACCTCCGCGAAGGACAGGCGCATCTCGCCGGCGATGGCGCCGAACGCGGGGATGATGCAGAACCAGTTCAGGGTGAACTGGATGAACGAGGCGAAGATGATCGCCAGGGCGACCCAGCGGTTGTTCATGGCGCATACTCCCGGCCGTTTCCCGTTCCGCCATTCCGAGGCCGCCGCGCTTCAATCGGCCCGGAGCGGCCCGCCGTGGCAGGCGCACTTGCCGAGCTTGCAGCGCAGCTTCGACATCTGCTCGAACAGCGGCACCGGCTCGAACCGCGCCTCCTCGCCCTTGAAGCCGGCGTAGAGCGTCGCGACCGTGACCACCACCCGCTCCGCGTCGCCCCAATCGGCGTAGGCGCCGAGCGGGATGTCGAACGCCGCCTCCGTGGCCGGCATCCCGGCCTGGAACCGCGTCCAGGCCTCGTCGTGCACGAACTGCAGGTAGTCGCGCATCGCCCGCACCGCGTGCTTGTCGGCCACGTTGCCGTGGCCGGGCACCACCACGTCCACGTCCATGCCGAGGATGCGGTCGCAGGCGGCGATCCAGTTGCTGACCGGCCCGGCCCAGGCGATAGGCGTGCCCTCGTTGAACAGGATGTCGCCCGTGAACACGACCCGGTCCTCCGGCAGGTGAACCAGCGTGTCGCCCTTGGTGTGGGCGGGTCCCACCTCGATCAGCCGGACCGCCTTGCCGCCGACGCGGAGGTCCAGCTCGCCGGTGAAGGTGCGCGTCGGCTTGGCCAGCGTGATGCCGCTGAAGTCGAAGGGCCGGAAGCACTCGATGATGAAGGCGCCGCCCTCGCCCTTGTCGCGGGCCGTCAGCATCAGGTGGTGGAAGGCGGACGGCGGGAACTCTTCCAGCTCGTGCGCGGTCGCCTCCGAGCCGATGATCTCGGCGCCACGCACCAGCTCGTTGCCGTAGCAGTGGTCGCCGTTCGCGTGGGTGTTGACGAGGGTGCTGATATGCGCCGCGGCCGGGACCGAGCGGCGCATGTCGTCCAGCATCTCCGCCGTCAGCTTGAGGTCGAACAGCGTGTCCACGAGCAGCGTCTGGTCGCCGTCCACGATCAGGCCGGCGTTGCTCCAGCCCCAGGACCCGTCGGGCTGCAGGTAGGCCCAAACGTTTTGGCCGACCTCGTGCAGGCCCTTCGTGTATTCCCATCGCGCCATGCTGCCCTCCCTTGTTCGCCTGCTTCCGAACGGTCGCGCCGGCGTTGGCGGGAGCGTAAACAGCGGCAGGGCCACCGCCAAGAAGTTTATCAGTCGTTCAGTAAAAAGTTTGGAGCGTGTCGATGCCGGTCAGTTTGCCGCAGGAGTTGAAGCCGCCCGGAACAAGGAACCGCATTCTCGCGACGGCGGAACGGCTGTTCGCGGAGTACGGCTATGACGGCGTTTCGATGCGGCGGATCGGGACGGAGGCAGACGCGCCCATCGCGTTGATCGCCTACCACTTCGGCAGCAAGGAGAAGCTGTACCGGGCCGTGTTCGAGCACCGGATCACGCCGCTCAACGAGCGGCGCCGCGCGGCGCTGGCGCAGGCCAGGGCGGTGCCCGGCGCTCCCCCGGCCATCGAGGCGGTGCTGGACGCCCTGGCCCGGCCCTGGATCGAGATGCGCGACACCGACGAGGGGCGCCACTACACGCGGCTGATCGCCCGCGAGGTGAACGACCCGCGCGAGGCCGAGCGCGGCATCGTCCGCGACCTGCTGGACCCGATCGCCCTTGAGTTCCTCCATGCCATGGCGCAGGCGCTCCCCGGCCGTCCGCGCGCCGACATCCATTGGGGCTACCACGTCTTCGTGAGCACCCTGCTGCTCACCCTGGCCAACCCGGAGCGCGTGGTGCGGCTGTCGGGCGGCACCATCAACCAGTTGTCGGGCGACGACACGGTTGGCCACCTGGTCCGCTTCGTCGCAAGATCGCTGGCCGCCGCCGCTCCTTGCGCCTCCCCGCCAAGAAAGGCCGTGAAGCGTCGCCAACCTGACGCTCCATGAAGCGCGATCATGCCTGCGATCTGGATCGGGCCTTGGCGCCCACCCGACGCGGGCAACCCCGGCGACGTCGGCCCAGGTCTGGAACGCGCGGGTCCGGGCGGCTCGGTATCGGGCGGCGGACAGGTGGTGACGGGAAGGGTGAAGAAGTTGCCGATCCGCCGGCAGCCAGCGGCATCCGAGCCATGCCGAGCGGACGGATCGTAAGCTTCCGACCGCCGCGCTTCGGCGGGCCGTATCTGGCTTGGCGCTGACCTGCTCGGGGCGCGGCATCCGCCGTGGAGATGGGGGCAAGGTCCGGAGTGCCTTGCGTCGGGTACGCGCTGGAGCAAGCTGGTCATCCCGCGGAGCCGGACGTTGCCCCTCGCCGCCGCTGCCGAGGCGCATGAACTCGCCGGATCGGGCGGCGCCCTCGGCACCAGCGTCATGCCATGGAGATCTGGTTCGGCGACCAGGCCCGCGTCGGCCAGAAAAAGATCACCCAGCGCTGGGCCAAGCGCGGCTCGCGCCCGTCCGCGCCGCACGACCAGCGCGCCGGGCTCGTGCCAGCGGCCCTTTGCCTCCGTCGGACCCACGTCATTGCGAGCCGCCCTAGCGGCGCGGCGATCCATGTGTGGACGACCCCTTGGCTGCAAGGTCCTGGGCGTAGGTTTCCGCGTCGGGTCGTTGCGTCCATGTGTCCGGCCTGTGCGTGCGGCTGTGACACCGCTGGCCAAGATGGTGTCCGCGGCATGGGTTCCAAACAGGGTGGCGGCCTCGACCGGCCACTGGATTGCGCGGAGTGTCCCTTGCCGTGGATCGACCGATCGCACCATCTGCTCCTTTTCTTGCAAGCCCGGCACCAACCGGGCAGCAAGGACGCTTCTCCCTCCTGCCCGGCCGATCTCGTCAGGCGGCCTGCATCATCGGCGCCTGCTTGTGCGCCGGGTTGCAGGCTTCGCCGCTTGCCAGCAGCTTCCACGCGGCGCGCGCGGTTTTGTTGGCCAGCGCCACCGCGGCGAGCTTAGGGCACTTGCGCGC
>CALMAB010000260.1 GCA_937858325.1 uncultured Acetobacteraceae bacterium | reverse complement strand
GGCTCGGCCCGCCGCGCCCGCCGGCAAGACGGCGCTGCTGCCGGGGGTTGCGCGCGTCGTGGCGGTGGCCAGCGGCAAGGGCGGCGTCGGCAAATCGACCACCGCGGTGAACCTGGCCGTCGCCTTGGCGCAGCAGGGCCATCGCGTCGGCTTGCTGGACGCCGACATCTACGGCCCCAGCCTGCCGCGCATGTTGGGCGTGGACCGCAAGCCCGAAACGCGGGACGGGATGATGGTGCCGCTGCAGGCCTGGGGCCTGTCCGCCATGTCCATCGGTTTCCTGATCAGCGCGGACCAGGCGATGATATGGCGCGGCCCCATGGTGATGGGGGCGCTGGAGCAGATGATGGGCCAGGTGCACTGGGGCGCGCTGGACATCTTGGTCGTTGACATGCCGCCCGGCACCGGCGACGCGCAGCTCACCATGGCGCAGAAGGTGTCGCTGAGCGGCGCCGTGATCGTGTCCACCCCGCAGGACATCGCGCTGATCGACGCCCGCCGCGGGGTCCGCATGTTCGAGAAGACCCTGGTGCCGGTGCTGGGCCTGATCGAGAACATGAGCGTGTTTTCCTGCCCGAACTGCGGCCACCAGACGGAGCTGTTCGGCCATGGCGGGGCGAAGCGGGAAGCGGAGGCGCTGGGCATCCCGTTCCTGGGGGAGGTGCCGTTGCTGCTTGACATCCGCACCACCTCCGACGCCGGCACGCCCATCTGCGCCGCCGCGCCCGACAGCCCGGCGGCCCAGGCCTTCGCGGCAATCGCGCGCCGGGTTTGGGATGGCCTGGCCACCCCCGCCCCGGCGGCGCCGCGCATCGTGATGGATTAAGGGAGGGACGGCCCATGCGCTCCGAGGCGGCGGACGGGATGCTGCGCGGCTTCTGGTATCTCGCCGTGTCGGCGCGCAGCCTGAAGCCGGGCCGGACGCATCCCGTCACCCTGCTCGGCGAGGCCCTGCTGCTGGGCCGCCGGGCCGACGGGTCGGTGTTCGCGGTCAGCGACTCCTGCCCGCACCGCGGAATGCCGATGCGGCACGGCTCGTTCGACGGGCAGGTGCTGCGCTGCTGCTACCACGGCTGGGCGTTCCGCAGCGACGACGGCTGCTGCACCGAGATCCCGTCGCTGGCGCCCGACGACCGCACCGACCCGGCCCGCTTCCGGCTGCGCACCTACCCGGCGCGCGACGTGCAGGGCAACATCTGGGTTTACGTCGGCGCAGCCGGGGCCGAGCCGGGTCCGGTGCCGACCGTGCCGGGCTTCGAGAACCAGGCGCCGCAGGTCACGACCACGATGCGCTTCCCTTGCGGTGTCGATCTTGCGGCTTGGGGCTTCTTCGATCCCGGCCACCCGGCGTTTGTCCACACCTCGCGCTGGTGGAAAAAGGACCCAGCCTCCCGGCTGCGGCTCAAGAACAAGGGGTTCGAGCCGGACGGCATGGGCTTCCGGATGCTGCGCCACCACTTGAAGGAGGGCGCCAACCCCTACCGTCTGCTGGGCCGCAACGTGCGGATCGACATCGGCATCCAGCTGCCGGGCGTGCGGATCGAGCACATCGAGGGCGACCGCCATTCCGCCTGCGTGCTGGCCGCGGCGACTCCCGTGACGGCGACGGAGACGGACGTGCACTACTGCGTGTACTGGACCGTGCCGTGGCTGGCGCCGCTCCGCCCGGTGGCGGCGTGGATGGCGCGCGACTTCCTCAACCAGGACCGCGAAGTGGCCGAGCGGCTGACCGGCAACCCGGCCCTGCCGTCGCCGCTGTTCGTGGGCGACCCGGACGCGCAGGTCCGCTGGTACCAGAGGCTGAAGAAGGAATACCTGGCGGCGCGCGAGGAAGGCCGGGCGTTCAACAACCCGCTACGGGCGCAGACGCTGCATTGGCGGAGTTAGCTTGGGGCGGAGATAGCCCGGTCCGTTTCCGCCGCGGTCGGCAGGCTGTTCTGTGATCCGGCCCGGC
>CALMAB010000259.1 GCA_937858325.1 uncultured Acetobacteraceae bacterium | reverse complement strand
GACATGCTTGCCCACCGACCAACCGATACTCAAGAGGGCTTTCCCAACGGACTCTGAGAGCGGGCCATCATAGCCGAGTGACCGCCTTTCCTTGGGACGCGGGGCTTGTCCGATCATGGATGGCCCGGCTGGTGTCTGCGTTTGATGGCGCTTGGAGGGCGCTTGTAAACCTCCGAGAACACGGCGTTGAAGCGCCGCAGGCTGCCAAAGCCGGCCTGCAGCGCAACCTCGACCATCGGCAGGTTTGTTTCACTCAGCAGGCGCTTGGCGCGTTGAACACGGGCCGTCCGGGCGACGATGGACGGGGATGCTCCCCAGTGCCGGGCAAACAGCCTGTTCAGGTGCCGTGCCGTCATGCCGAGCCGGGCCGCAAACGCCTCCACGGTCGTGCCGTCATCCAAGGCGCCCTCCTTGATGATGAGGCGGGCCGCGCGCTCGACGGTGGTCCGGGTTCCATTCCACGCCGGGCTGAACGGTGCTGCTTCCGGGCGGCAGCGCAGGCAGGGTCGGAACCCCGCCATCTCCGCCGCTGCCGCACTCGGCAGGAACTCAATGTTGCCCCGAAGCGTGAGCCTGACCGGGCAAACGCAGCGGCAGTAAACGCCAGTCGTGCGGACACCGATGAAGAACCGGCCGTCAAAGGTCGGGTCGCGCGACCGCCACGCTTCCTCCCAAGCCCTGCTGCCCGCTTCGATCATGGCGCCAGCATACACCCTGAACGTGGCCGAAAGAGGATGAGGTCCGATCCTGGCGAGCATGCCGCCGCCCTCCCGCTGCATACCAATGGCAGCGCAGGGGGCCAAGGTGCAGGATCAATCAAGGATGACGGCTGGCGAATGGGGGCTGCTGGTGCTGCTCTCGGTCCTGTGGGGCGGCTCGTTCCTCTTCTCCAAAGTCATCGTGCAGCAGGTGCCGCCGTTCACGCTGGTCCTGGTCCGGTTCGCCCTCGCTGCCGGCGTGCTTGGCGCCTACCTCGGGATGCAAAGGACGCCGGTGCCGCGGACCGTGGCGACCTGGACTGCCTTCGCCGGCATGGGCGCGCTCAACAACCTGATCCCGGCGGCGCTCATCGCCTGGAGCCAGCAGACCATCGCGAGCGGGCTGGCGTCCGTCCTGATCGCCACGACGCCAGTGTTCTCCATCCTGGTCGCCCATTGTTTCACGACCGACGATCGCATGTCGGCCAACAAGGTCGCCGGCGTGATGCTGGGCGTCGCCGGGGTTGCCGCCCTGGTCGGCATCGACACCCTCCATGGCTCGCTCCGGACCCTTCCGGGCATCCTTGGGTGCCTTGGGGCGGCGCTGTCCTACGGCTTCGCCACCGTGTTCGGCCGCAGGTTCACGCGCCTGGGGATCGCGCCAACCGTGGGCGCGTTCGGCCAGCTCGCGGCAACCGCCGTCATGGTGGCCCCGGCGGCCCTCGTCTTTGACCGGCCCTGGCTGCTGCCGCTGCCCTCCACGGTGGTGTGGGCGGCGATGATCGGCCTCGTGCTGCTCTCGACCGCCCTGGCCTACGCCATCTTCTTCCGGCTGCTCGCGAGTGCCGGGACGACGAACATCTCTCTCGTGACGCTGTTGATCCCGGTCAGCGCCATCCTCTTGGGAACCCTCATTCTCGGCGAGCGCCTGTCCGCCCTCCAATACGCCGGCATGGCGCTGATCGGACTTGGCCTGGTCGCCATGGATGGGCGCGCCTGGACAGCCCTCCACCCGATCGCCGCGCAGGAGACCAGAGGGTGATGCGACACATGCACGGCGCAGTGTCCGCCTGGATTCGTTTACCGGACACCCTTGGCCCTACCGTCGCGATGGGTGGGACGCAGGCGTTCGACAGTGCGCTAACCGTCGGTCTAGGCTGATCGACTTGTAGATTCTCGGGCAGGCGGAGTACTCATGGTTCGCATCCGAGCAGCGGGCGCGGAAGATCGGCTGGTGGTGCAGGAGCTGCTCGGCCAACTCGGCTACGTGTTCACCGCCGAAGAGGTCCAGGCCCGCCTGAACCTGCTTGCGACGTCGGACACCGATCCCGTTCTCCTTGCCATCCAGAACGAGGAAGTCGTCGGGCTGATCGCCTTGCACTTCGCCACGATGCTCCACCAGAGGGAGCCTGTGGCCAAGATAACCGCGTTGGTGGTGCGTGACGGGGTGCGGGGGGCCGGCATCGGCAAGGCACTGGTTGACGCAGGGGGGAACCTTGCAAGGCAGTCGGGTTGTGGCTTCCTGGAATTGACGACAGCCAGCGCCCGGACCGAGGCCCATGCCTTCTACAAAAGGCTGGGCTTCACGAACTCGGCCCTAAGAGTCAGGGACAAAACCGTCTAACCTGGCGCAGGCAGATGACGGCACAGGCCAGCGTGGTGAGGGCGAGATGCAGGTCGGCACGTCGCTCGTAGCGCACGGTCAGGCGCCGGAACTGGTTCAGCCAGGCCAAGGTGCGCTCGACTACCCAGCGGTGTCGTCCCAGCTTTTGGCTGCTTTCGACGCCGCGCCGTGCGATGCGGGGCTTGATGCCGCGGGTGCGGCACTCGCGGCGGCACCGGCGGTGGTCGTAGCCCTTGTCGGCGTGGAGCTTGTCGGGACGTCGCCGCGGCCGTCCGCCGCGCCGGGCTCGCACGCCGGGCACCGCGTCCAGCGTGGCGGCCAACATCATGCTGTCGTTGCGGTTGGCCCCGCTCAGCGTGACGCCAAGCGGCGTGCCCTGGGCGTCGGTGACGACATGGCGCTTTGTCCCGGGCCTGCCGCGGTCCGTCGGGTTCGGGCCGACCTCCGTGCCCCCCTTTTCGAGCGCAGGCTGGCGCTATCCAGGGCCGCACGGTGCCAGTCCAGGGCGCCCGCATCGTGCAGCCGCTTCAGCAGCACCCGGTGCAGCCGCGTCCACACCCCGGCCGCGTGCCACTCGCCCAGCCTGCGCCAGCATGTCTTGCCGCAGCAGCCGAGTTCCATCGGCAGCTCGTGCCACTGAATGCCCGTGCGCAGCACGAACAGGATGCCAGCCAGGGCCGCACGGTCCGATGCACGGGGACGCCCGCCTTTCGGCTTCGCCCGCGCGGGTGGCAACAGCGGCCCCACCGCCGCCCAAAGGTCGTCAGGAACAAGCAGCGCCATGCCGCTCCAACGCCGCAAGGTCGGTTTTGTCCCCGACTTTAAGCTTCAGGCGCTCGGCTGAGGGGACTACGGCTTCGTAGGTCCGCGACGGGCTGGAGGACGCAGTGGGGTTCTGACCAGGCCAGCGGATGGTGTGGTGGACGGAGTCCATGAAGAACTGGGACCGTCGCATGAGAGCCGGCAGGTCGCTTGCGGTGACGCCGGTCACGACCTCGCCCTTGATGCCGAACCGCTCGCCGATGAGCGTGACAAACGGCGCATGGCCCGGCCTCGCCCGCTGCCGTGAATTCACCCGGGCGCGGGCGCTCCTGGCCGGGTGAGCAATCTTATACACGCCCCCTACAGTGGCCAACTGTCCGGTTGGGTTGCTATGCCGGACGTGCGTAGGATGCTGAAAGCCGGCGCAGCCCTCGGTTGAGTGGCTCGGCGTAGAACCGGGCGACCAGGGCGGCCAGCGCCCCCGAGAGCGCGAGGTAGGCCACCAGCAGCAGCAACTTGCCATCTCCGGCGACGGCGCGCGCCGGGAAAGCAACTCGCATCCCACCCAGCACGACGAGATGGAACAGATATAGCTCGTAGCTGAGTCGCCCGAGCCAGCCGAGCGCCCCCAGAACGCGACTGCGTTCCAGGATCGGCCCGGTCGGGCTCCCGTGCGCTCCCAACAGGAGAACGGCCGTCCCCAGGGCCATCAAGGTGACGCCGAAGATGTTTGTTTGCGCGATGGGCTTCCAGAGATAAAAGGAGGCTATACCGGCGGCGACCGCGCCCTGGAGGGCCGCCGCCGCACGTCCCCTCAGGATCACTCGCTCTGCCATCAGCGCCGTGCAGCAGCCGATCGCAATCCCGTCGAAGCAGGCGAGGTAGGCGTAGAGCCAAGCTGCCTCGTCCCCTTGGTGGGCGAGGCGCCAGGCCGGGCCGAGAACGATGAACATGGCCCAGAAGGCAGCCAGGCGTGCGTCGGTCCGCAGGACCAGGCAGGCGAACGGGAAGGCGAGATAGAACGCCTCCTCGACCGAGAGCGACCACAGGACCCCGAGGGGATAGTTGAACCAGCCGGCGCGGCCGATCAGGACGTTCATCCAGGAAGTCAGCGCCGCGAAGTGCGACAGCCAGTAGGGGACCGATCCGGCTTCGCCTCCTTGAGGCGGGCGGTTCTGGAACACCCCGAAGCCCGCCAGCGCCAGCGCGTCCACGACGAGCAGGAGCAGCAGCAGGCATGGCAGGATGCGCGCGGCACGCAGGCCGTAGAAGGCCCGGGCGCCCACCCGGCCGAGTTCGCCCCAGCGCCGGCGCGCGTTGAGGGTGATCAGGAAGCCCGAGACCACGAAGAACATGGTGACGCCGTAGTTGCCGTTGCGGGCGACGGCGCGAACGGCCTCCCATCCGAAGGCGCGGGCGAGTGCCGTGTCGTCGAGGCGGTAGGCGATGTTGAAGTGGTGGAACAGGACCAGCAGGATCGAGACGCCTCGGATCAGGTCGATGCGCTTGTTGCGCAGGCCAACGCTCATTCAGCCTCCTCGCGACGCGATGGGCGCCGGCGCGCAAGCCGGACCGGGGTATATGCTGTCCGCAAGCGGTGCCAGCCGCCTATGGGCCGAGCCGCGTTCGCAGCCCTGGGCGCAGACGCCGGAACGGCAGGGAAGCAGGGTCGGCCGCCACCGGCCCGGGTGCTGCGGCCACGATCACCCGGGCCGCCATCGGCCCGAAGTCGGCGCGGAAATGCACCGACGACTTCAGCGCGATGATCCCGCAGGCGGCCGGCTCGATCCCGACGTGGCGCAGGATGGCCTGGTCCAGCGCCTGCATCTTGCGGCTGGCCACCACCACGCGGATGCCGGACGCCACCTCGATCAGCGCCATCGGGCCGAGGTTGGCCGGGTTGCCGCCGCCCATCGGACCCATCAGCGTGAACTGGCCGTCCGTCAGCACGGCCACGGTCGCCTCCACGTCGAGCGGCACCCCGTCCGACTTGCCGCCAAGCGATAGCCGCACCGTGCCGCCTTGCCCGGCATCGTGGCATCGGCCGGCCCTTTCGGCGTCGTTGATGAGGCACACGACGGCGCCGTGCGCTTCCTGCCGGATCAGCTCTGCCAGCAGCCCCGTCGTGTCGCCGTGGCCGCCGCCGCCGGGGTTGTCCTGCGTGTCGGCGATCAGGACGGGACCACGAGGCTCGCGCATCGCAACCGCCACGGCGTCGCGCGCCGGCAGGATCTCGGAGCCGCACTGCGCTTCGCGGCTTCGCAGAAAGGCCAGGAAGTCGTCAGCCGCCTCCTCCGCCGCGGCCGCCGTGTCCGCATAGGCGGCAAGGGCCGGGCCGCAGTCGGGGAAGTCGGCGTAGGGAAAGCCGAAGCACCAGGCCAGCTCGACCACCCCGGGGTGGCTGGCGATCCGGGCACGCTCCGCCATCGCGCCGCGCACGGCTCCACCAGCGTGCACTGGCTGGTGATCGGCATCCAGTAGTCGAGCTGGCGGTAGGCGCGGGCAAACGGTTCGGCGCCGATGCGGCGCAGCAGCAGGCGGATCGCCTGGGCACCCGCCTCCTTCATGTCCACGTGCGGGTAGGTGCGATACGGCACAGCGGCGTCGCACCGGTCCACCATGTCCGCCGTGAGGTTCGCGTGGGGATCGAGGCTCACCGTGACCGGCACGGCGCCGAGCACGGCCCGCACGCGGCGCAGCAGCTCGCCCTCTGCGTCGGGGAACCCGTCGGCCATGGCGGCGCCGTGCAGGTCGAGGTAAACGCCGTCCAGGGGACCGTGCTCCAACGCCCCCACCAGGCCCGCGCAGATCAGCGCTGCGATGCGTTCGAACGCCTGGTCCTCCACCGGGCCGGCCGGGTTGGCGAAGCACCAGGTGAGCGGCACGACTGCGGCGCCCGCCGCGGCCATCTCGGCCAGCGCGCCGGCGATGGCAACGGAGGTGCCGCGCACCGCGTCCAGCATGGCCGGGCCGGTGGAGGACCAGGC
>CALMAB010000258.1 GCA_937858325.1 uncultured Acetobacteraceae bacterium | reverse complement strand
CATCTACCTCGACGCCGCCGCGGGCGTCGCGACCCGGCGGCGCTGGGCGGTGGCGCACTGGGCCGCGCTGGGCGCCGGGCTGATGCTGAAGGGGCCGCTGGTCCTGCTGGTCAGTTGGGGCACGATCCTCGGCCTCCTCCTCACGGAGCGCCGGGGTGCCTGGCTACGGAACCTGCACGCGCGCTGGGGCATCCCCTCCATGCTGGCGGTAGTGCTGCCGTGGTGCGTGGCCATCGGCGTGGCCAGCGGGGGCGACTTCTTCGCGCGCTCGGTCGGCGACAACTTCCTCGGCAAGGTCGCGCAAGGGCAGCAGGCGCACGGCTTCCCGCCGGGCTACTACGTCCTGGTGTTCGGGGCGAGCTTCTGGCCGGGATCGCTGTTCGCCGTGCTGGCCATCCCCTTCGCCTGGGCGCGGCGGCGCACGCCGGAGGTGCGTTTCCTGCTGGCCTGGATCATCCCGACCTGGCTGCTGTTCGAGGCCGTGGCGACCAAGCTGCCGCATTACGTGCTGCCGACCTATCCGGCCATTGCCTGCCTGACCGCTGCCGCAGCGCTGGCGCCGGGCGCATGGCGCTTCGGCCGGGCTTGGCGCTGGGTGGGCCGGGCCTACGGCGCCGTGTGGCTGCTGGTCGGCCTGGCGCTCGCGGTCGCCGGCCCGGTGCTGCTTTGGGTGCTGCAGCGCCGGATCGACGCGCTCCCCATCGTGGCGAGCCTGGCCGGCGGGGCGCTGGCTGCGCTGGCGTTGCGGGCCGCATGGCGGTCCCAGCCGCGCCGGGCAATGGCCTGGTCGGGCGGTGCGGCGCTGGTGCTGTTCGCCAGCACCTATGCGCTGGTGCTGCCCAACCTGTCCGTCATCTGGCTCAGCCCGCGCGTCGCCGCCGCGGTCGCCGCGGTGCGGCCCTGCCCCGACAGCGTGCTGGCGTCGGCGTCCTACAGCGAGCCGAGCCTGGTGTTCGAGACGGGCCGGGACACCAGGCTGGTGGACGCCGCCGCCGCCGCCGACTACCTCGCGAGCCATCGGTCCTGCGGCCTCGCGCTGATCGGCGGACGGGAACAGGCGGCGTTCCATGCCCAGATGCAGGCCCTGGGCGTGACGCCGGAAGCGTTGACGCAGGTCGCCGGGATCAACTACTCGACCGGGCGCCAGCTTGACCTGACGATCTACGCCGCGAAGCCGCCGTAGGCCGGGCCGGCCGTCAGAGCTTCGCCAGGCTGCTGCGGGCCGTCTCGATCAGCTTTTCCATTTCCACCAGGGAGCCGCCGTCGAGGTCGGTCTGCGCCGTTTCCAAGGTGGCGCGCACGGTTCCGATCACCTGGTCCGTGTCTGCGCCCAGCCCGGCTGATCCGGCCTCCTGCAACGCCGTGACCGCCAGGTCCAGGCCGCGCCGGATCTCGCCGGCATTGGCCGCAAGCGCCGCGCGGTGAACGCGGTCGAGCGCAAGCTGCGCCTGCTCCAGCAAGGCCCGGCCATGGTGCTCCTCAACCGACACGGGGCGGCTACTTCTTGCCGCCGAGCGGATAGAAGAAGTCCTTCAGGAAGCCCACCGAGGATACGGGCGGGACCGGAGCCCGCTCCTCCTGCCGGGGCGCGCCGGCAGGTTCGGCGTGGTCGCCGTGCGGGGCCTCGCCCGGTGCCGCGCCGCTTTCGGCCTCCGCGTGGGGCAAGGGGATAGGCGGGGGTTCGCTCCCCTGGTCCGGGTGCGGCGCTTCAACGGGGGACGGCTCGCTGTGGCCCAGCAGCGCGACCGTCTTCGACCCAAGCTCGTCCTCCTGGACCAACTCCACGACCCGCCGCAGCGCGTCGTTCCGGCCCATCGCATAGGCGCGGTGGAGGGCGTCCTGGATGGAGGCCGCAATCGTTTCCAGTTCGTTGCTTGGCATTCGATTAAACTCCCCGGGGCAGCAAGGCTAGTGTCACGCGCAGTCCGGCGCAATGCCGCCCACCCTCTCCGCATCGCGCCACGTGGGCAAGGGTTGCATGGACCTGGCGTCCATCTCCACCGCGCTATCCTGACCCGCAAGCATGGCCACGTTGCCACGCTGCGGAAGGAAATCGATGCAAAACCGCGCACGCGGCTGTGTTCCTGATCGTCGATCAGGCTACCTATATCGGAGGGATACGCCTGCCGGTTGACGGCGGGACCAGCTTGCGAGGCGGATGATGGCCTGCACGAACCGTTCCTACGATGCCGTTTAAGGGCAAGGCGCCCGGCAGCGGCTCGGGGGAGATGTCCCGGCGCACGCAACTGCTGCGCCCGTCCATCGCGCTGTCGGCCAAGCAGGTCAGCGAAGCGCGCCGCATGCGCCGGGCCGGCGCCGAGCCGGACGCCATTGCGGAGGCGATGGCCTTGCCTTTGGACGAGGTTGAAAAGGCGCTGGTGCAGATGCGCTCCGCCCGGCCGGAAACGACGCGCGGCACGCTGAACGTGACGCTCGCCGCGCACCGGCTGATCATGAAGGAGCGCATCGGGGAGGAGCCGATCTGGCAAACGATGGACCGGGTGCTGGATGAACTGCTCCGCCTGCGCGCCGCTGCGGCGGCGGCGCCACGGCGGAAGCCCTCCGCGCCGCGGCAAGATGACTTGCTGCTCCCCTTGCCTATATCCACCCCGCGAGACACTTAGCTTCGCCGTATGAAAAGTGAGACAGGACCCTGATGATCTATGCTTTGCACGACGCCGCCGCGGCGTCCCTGCTGCCCGCCCGCGCCTGGGCACGCGCCGCCAGCACCTTGCTGCGCGCGACCCCGGGACCAGAGGCGCTGACCTGGGGCACCCGCGCCGTCGTGGCTTGGGCCGACGTGGCGAACGACGTGCTGCGGCCCCGCGGCAAGCCGGAATGGAACATCAAGACCGCCCGCGGCGGCGAGGAACCGCTGCCCGAGACGGTTGAGCTGGACCAGCCCTTCGTCCGGCTGCTGCGCTTCCAGGCGCCCGGCGCGATTGGCCGGCGCGTCCTCTTGGTCGCGCCGATGAGCGGCCACCACGCGACCTTGCTGCGCGGCACGGTGCAGGACATGGTGGAAGCCGGGTTCGAGGTGTTCGTGACCGATTGGCGCGACGCCCGGATCGTGCCGCTGCTGCACGGCGAGTTCGACCTCAGCAGCTACATCGAGACGGTGATCGGCTTTCTGCAGCACCTCGGCCCCAACACGCACGTCGTCGCCGTTTGCCAGCCGGCGCCGGCGGTGGTCGCGGCCGTATCGCTCATGGCCGCCCGCAACGACCCGGCGCAGCCCCGCACCATGACCCTGATGGGGGGACCCGTCGATACCCGCGCGGCGCCGACCGTCGTGACCAAGCTCGCGCAGGAGCATTCGATCCAGTGGTTCGAGCGGCACGTGACCACGACCGTGCCGCCGTGGCATCCCGGCGCGTTCCGCCGGGTGTATCCGGGTTTCCTGCAGCTCGCGGCGTTCATCTCGATGAACCCTGACCGCCACATTGCGGCGCACCGCAAGATGTTCGACCACCTGGTGCGCGGCGACGAGGAAAGCGCCGCGGCGCACCGCCGGTTCTACGACGAGTACCTCGCCGTCATGGACGTGCCCGCCAGCTACTACCTGCAAACGGTGGAAACGTTCTTTCAAAAGCATGACCTCGCGGACGGCCGCATGACGGTCCGGGGCGAGCCGGTCACGCCGTCGGCCATCGAGCACACGGCCCTGATGACCATAGAGGGCGAGTTGGACGACATCTCCGCGCCGGGCCAGACCATTGCGGCACAAACCATTTGCCGCGGCATCCCGTCGGAGCGCCGGGAGCAGTACATGCAGCTCGGCGTCGGCCATTACGGCATTTTCAACGGCCGCAAGTGGCGGGGGGAGATCCTGCCCCGGATCGCAAGCTTCATCGCCGCGCATTAAGCGGGGCCGGCACGGGGCCGATGCCGAGGCTCCGTGCCGAGATTGCCACAGCAGCACCTATCAGCCGCTATTGATGTCAGTTCCGATGCGACGACGACCAACTGCTGGGCGGTTTTCCCGCCATTCTTCACTAGCGCCCTGCCTCGCAAAGCCACCCAAGTCGTGCGCCGGCTTCAGCGGCTTTGTTGGCGTTGGCTGGGCAAGATTGCGCCGGTTCAGGAGGACGACATGCGCGTGTCATTCGACGGCGAAATGTTCCAAGCCAGCCACATATCCGGCCCGACACACAACTATCTGGGTTTGGAGCTGGCCGAGGAGGACGGCTCACGCAAGATCACCGTCAAGGTGCATCCCCCAATAGGCAAGTGTTGCCTCAACAGTAATATCTCGTCCTTCGACGTGGCTTCGTGGATCGCGGAGGGCATTGAGGCTGGAAACAGGCAGGCCGGCGCGAGCTTCACCGTGACTTACGCCGAGGTCGTCGAAAACGATCACCCGCTGCCGCAAATGTATGCCGAATTGGCGAGACAGATTGTGCTCGCCGCACACCAGCGAGCAAGCAATCATTGTGGAGGATAGATCTCTCAGTCTGGTTGAGAGCCGTTTTCTGCACCAAACCCCCGCGCAGCAGCGCAAAAAAAGGCGGTGCCCGAAGGCACCGCCCAAGTTTAGGGAGGAAACGTCCTGCGGCAGGATGGCAAGCCACCGTGCCGCACTCGATACATCGGTTATGCCAAGACGGGATGCAAGCCTGGCTTCGTTATAATTTGCTGCATCGCATCACAACCAGGAGAGTTCACCCGCGCCGCGCCGCGGCACGACCGGTCGGCGGCACCCACTCGCCCCGCTGCCGCGCCGTCCAGGCATA
>CALMAB010000257.1 GCA_937858325.1 uncultured Acetobacteraceae bacterium | reverse complement strand
ACGGAGTCGGGCGCAGGCTGGCGCAGGTAAACCGCGAGGTCGCGCAACAGGCGCTCCACCGGGTTGGGCCGGAGAAAGGCCGCGAGGCCCAAGGCGCGCTGCGCCAGCCGCATGGCGTCCAGGCAGGCGGTCTCGACCGCGATCCGCGACAGGTTGACGTAGGCAACCCGGTCGGCGACCGGCGCCTCGCTGGCCTCGGCGTGCTGCGCGGCGGCGGCGGTCCAGAGCCGGGCGGTTTCCTGCGCGATCAGCATCCGGCCGAACCGGTCCTGCTGCAGCGGCGCGGTCTGATGGCCCCGGCGCGCAAGCTGATCCCGAGTCGCCAGAACGAGCGCGTCGAGGCCGCCCAGCGTCACCGCGGTGGTGCGCCAGGCGCCTGTGGACAGCAGCGGCTCCCGCAGGTAGTCGCCGGGGCCGCCGATCAGCGCGTCGTCCGGCAGCGGCGTGTCCCGGAAGTGGGCGGTGCCGTTGACGGCGGCCCGCATCCCTTGCAGGGCGCCTCGCTTCGGCTCGATGGCGACGCTGTGGTCCAAAGTGGCAACGGCCATCCGCGACCCGGCCGGGGTGGAGACCGTGACCAGGGCGCGCGTGATGTGCCCGGCGCCCGAGCACGGCCCCTTGCTGCCGTGCAGCGACCCGTTGCTGAGCTGCAAAGCACGGTCCGGCGGGTCCGTGACCCAAAGGCCGAACAGGTGGCCGTCCCGCACCTCCGCCGCGGCGCGCTCGACCTGCGCGGGCGTGCCGTAGGCGGTGATCAGCCTGAGCGCGTTGACATGCGCCTCGAACAGCCGGCCCACGGCCAGGTTGCCTTGTCCCAGGGTCGTCAGGATGCGGAGGATCAGGTCCATGCCGCCGGGTTCGGTGCCGGCGCCCTGGCCGCCTTGATCGACTGGCAGCGGCGCCTTGAGCACGCCAAGCTCGCGCAGCGCTTGGAAATCCTGCTCCGGAAACGCTTCGTCCGCGTCGAGTGCCGCCGCGCGGGCCTGCATGGCCGGCACCAGGCGGGCGAGCGCGGCGGCAAGGGTATCGGAAGCCATCTCAGTCAGCCGTGGCGCCGAGCTTGCCGGCCAGCCTGGGCATGGTCCGGCGCCGGGCCGGCGACAGCCAACGTTGCAAGCGGTCCAGGTAAAGATAAACCACGGGCGTCGTGTAGAGCGTCAGGATCTGGCTGAGCAGCAGGCCGCCCACCATGGCGTAGCCCAGCGGCTTCCGTATTTCCGACCCGGCGCCGCTCCCGAGCATCAGCGGCAAGCCGCCGAGCAGGGCCGCCATCGTCGTCATCAGGATGGGCCGGAACCGCATCAGGCAGGCTTCCCGGATCGCGTCGAGCGGGATCGCGCCGCGCTGGCGCTCCGCGCTGATCGCGAAGTCCACCATCATGATCCCGTTCTTCTTCACGATCCCGATCAGCAGGATGACGCCGATCAGGGCGATCACCGAAAGGTCATAGCCCGCGGCCATCAGCATCAGCAGGGCGCCGACGCCGGCGGAAGGAAGGGTCGAAAGGATCGCGACCGGCAGGATGAAGCTCTCATACAGCACGCCCAGGATGATGTACACGGCGATCAGGGCGGCGGCGATCAGGTAGGGCTGGGTGCCGAGCGACGCCTGGAACGCCTGCGCCGTGCCCTGGAAGGTGCCGCGCAGGGTGGCGGGGGCGCCAAGCTCGGCCATGGCGGCGTTGATGGCGTCCACCGCCTGGCCCAGCGCCGCCCCGGGTTCCAGGTTGAACGACAGGGTCACGGCGGGGAACTGGCTTTGGTGCGAGATCGCGAGCGGCGCCACCGGCTTGGTGTCGAGCGTGGCGAAGGTGGACAGCGGCACCGTGGCGCCGTCCCGCGCCCGGACGTAAAGCTTGCTGAGCGTATTCATGTCGCCCTGCAGGTCGGGCGGCACCTCCAGGACGACCTTGTACGTGTTCACCTGCGTGGAGTACTGCGCGACCTGCCGCTGGCCGAATGCGTCGTACAGCGTGTCGTCGATCACCTGGGGCTGGATGCCGAAGCGCGCGGCGCGGTCGCGGTCGATGGTGAGCGTGGCGGTGGTCCCGGCGACCTGCTGGTCGGTCGCCAGGTCGCGCAGGATGGACAACTCCCGCAGCTTCGCCAGGATCTTGGGCGTCCACTCGTACAGCTCGGCCAGGTCCGCGTCCTGCAGCGTGTATTGATACTGCGTCTTGGCGAGGCGCCCGCCGATGTTGATGTCCTGCGCCGCCTGGAAGAACACCTTGATGCCCTCGATCTTGGCAAGCTGCGGGCGCAGCCGCGCGATCACCTGCTGCGCCGAAGCGTCGCGGTCCTCGAACGCCTTGAGGTTGGTCCAAATCCGGCCGTTGTTGCCGGTCTGCCCGCCGAGACCGGCGCCGATGCTGGACGACACGGCGGCAACCGCCGGGTCGCTGGCGATCACGCGGGCGGCGGCGACCTGGCGGCGGGACATCTCGGCGAACGACACGTCCTGCCCGGCCTCCGTCAGCCCGACCAGCACGCCGGTGTCCTGGGTGGGGAAGAAGCCCTTGGGAATTTGGATGTACAGGAACACCGTGCAGGCGAGCGTGGCGAAGAACGCCATCAGCGTGACGAACTGGAACCGCAACGCCACGTCCAGGGTGCGGCGGTAGCCGGCCAGCAACGCGTCGAAGAACCGCTCGATCATGCGATACAGCAAGCCGTGCTGGTCCGAATGGTGCTTGAGGAAGCGCGAGCACATCATGGGCGTGAGCGTCAGCGACACCACGGCGGAGACCATCACGGCGATGGCGACCGTCATGGCGAATTCCCGGAACAGCCGGCCGACGATCCCGCCCATCAGCAGCAGCGGGATGAACACGGCGATCAGCGAAAGGCTGATGGAGATGATGGTGAAGCCGATCTCCCCCGCGCCCTTCAAGGCGGCGTCGCCGGGCGACATGCCGTCCTCGATGTGGCGATAGATGTTCTCCAGCATGACGATGGCGTCATCGACCACGAAGCCCACGGCGATGGTGAGCGCCATCAGGGTCAGGTTGTTGAGGCTGTAGCCGCATAGATACATGACGGCGAATGTGCCGATGAGGGCCAGCGGCACGGTGACGCTGGGGATGACCGTCGCCCAAACGTTGCGGAGGAACAGGAAGATCACCATCACGACCAGGGCGACCGACAGCAGCAGGGTGAACTGCACCTCATGCAGCGACGCGCGGATGGTTACGGTGCGGTCCACGATGGTTTCCACCGTGACGGAAGGCGGGATGGCGGCGCGCAGCTTGGGCAGCGCCGCCTTGATCCGCTCCACCGTGTCGATCACGTTGGCGCCGGGCTGCTTGAAGATCAGCAGCTGGATGCCGCGCTTGCCGTTCTGCCAGCCGGCGAGGCGGGCGTTCTCCGGGCCGTCCACCGCCGTGCCGATGTCGCGCACCCGCACCGGGGCGCCGTTGCGCCAGGACAGGATGACGTTGTTCAGCTCCCCCGGCTTGGTGAGCTGGTCGTTGGCGTAGATCGCAAACGCTTGCCGCGCCCCGTCCAGCGTGCCCTTCGGCGCATCCACCGTCGCGGTGACGAGCAGTTGGCGCACGTCCTCCAGGGTCAAGCCCATGGCGGCGAGGCGTCCCGGATCGACCTGCACGCGGATCGCCCGCTTCTGCTCGCCGCCGATGGACACCTGGGAGACGCCTGCGATCTGCGAAATCTGCTGGCTCAGGATGTTGTCGGCGTAGTCGTCCACCTCGATCAGCGGCAGCACTTCCGACTGCACCGCGAGGATCAGGATGGGGCTGTCGGCCGGGTTCACCTTGCGGAAGGTGGGCGGGTTGGGGAGGTTGCGCGGGAGCTGCCCGCCGGCGTTGTTGATGGCGGCCTGGATGTCCAGCGCCGCGCCGTCGATGTTGCGGTCAAGGTCGAACTGCACCACCACCTGCGTCGAGCCGTTGACGCTGACGGAGGTCATCTGCGCCACGCCCGAAATCTGCGAGAACTGCCGCTCCAGCGGCTGGGCCACGGTGGAGGCCATGGTTTCCGGGCTGGCGCCGGGCAGGCTTGCCGTGACCTGGATGGTGGGGAACTCGACGCGGGGCAGGGGCGCCACCGGCAGCAGCGGATAGGCGGCGATGCCGATCAGCAGGATGGCCGTCATCAGCAGCGTGGTCGCGACCGGGCGGCGGATGAACGGGGTCGAGATGCTCATGGCGGCGTCATTCCTTTGCCCGGCCTAAGCAGGCATTCGTGGCTGGTGCCACGAATGCCTGCTTAGGCTTCTCCGATGGACACATCATTTTACCTGCTGCGCGTGAGACGCTCCGCAGCATGATGCTTAGCTTGCCGGCTTCGCCTCGGTCGCCGCGACGGGCGCGCCGATGGACAAGCGGGACTGCCCGGCCAGCACAACCCGCTCGCCCCCGTTCAACCCTTTGCCAATGACGGCGGTCCGTCCATCATCTTGCCCCACCTCGACCGGCTGCAAGGCGGCGGTGTTGTCCGGCTTCACCACGAACACGTATAGCCCGTCCGGGCCGCGCTGCACGGCGGCGGATGGCAGCGTGAGCGCGCCGCGCCGCGTGTCCAGCCGCGTGCGGAGGTTCACGAACTGGCCTGGCCACAGGTTGTCGTCCCCGTTCGCAAACACGGCTTTCAGCTTGATCGTGCCGGTCGAAGCGTCAATCGCGCTGTCGATGGTCAGCAGCTCGCCCTCGCTCAGCTTGGTCCGGTCGTCCGAGCTGTAGGCGGTCACTTGCAGCTTGCCCCCGCGCATCGCCTGCTGGAGCTGCGGCAGGATGTCTTGGGGCAAGGTGTAGAGCGCGGCGATGGGGTGGATCTGGGTGATGGTGACGATGCCGCTGCTGGCCGGGTCGGCGGCGCGGATGTAGTTGCCGGGATCGATCTGGCGCAGGCCGACACGGCCGTCCAGCGGGGCGGTGATCCCCGTGAACTCAAGGTTGAGCTGCGCGGCGCTGACCGCGGCGTCGCCGCCTTGGACGTTGGCCTCGGCCTGGGCGACGTTGGCGCGCTGCAGGTCAAGCCGCTGGCGGGACGCGGTCTGGTTCTGCGCCAGGTCGGCGTAGCGGACCAGATCGCTGCGGGCGTTGGCCAGCAGCGCCGCGTCCGCGGCCCGCTTGGCGATGGCCTGGTCCAGCGCCGCCTGGTAGGGACGCGGATCAAGCTGGGCCAGCAAATCGCCGCGCCGCACCTGCTGCCCTTCGGTGAACAGCACCTTGTCGAGGGTTCCGTCCACGCGCGCGCGCACCAGGACGGATTGGAACGCCTGCACAGTGCCGATGGCGCGGGCGAGCACCGGCACGTCCTCCCGCACGGGCGACACGACCGTGACCGGCACGCCGGGGCCGCCCGCCGACTGGGCATGGACCGGCGCGCCCGGCCCCAGGCCGATCAGCAGGGCGGCGGCAAGCATGAAGGATGTTGGACGCATGGACCCCGGCATTGTTCGTCGCCGCACTATGCAGGCATGGCTTCGGTTTGCGCCAGCATCCAAAGGGTGCCATCCAAGGCCGCCGGTTCGGCGGCGGCGCATCATGAGTTCGTGTTGAGCCGTCCGGGCATCATCCGCGCCGCCGCCGAAC
>CALMAB010000256.1 GCA_937858325.1 uncultured Acetobacteraceae bacterium | reverse complement strand
GACCCGGCCTTTTGGGAAACGGCCGAGCAGGTCGGGCAGGTGGTCCGCACCCGCGGCGGCGCCCCGGACGGGGTGGAGGCCGAGCGGTTCCGCGTTTATCGTGTCACGCAGCGGCCAGGCGCCCATTTTGCCCGCCTACCCGCAAGAGGAGAGCACGATGCCGCCGCTTCCAACCCATGACGACGTGGCCGCCGCGGCACGGCGGATCGCCGGGCGCGTCGTACGCACCCCGGTGCTGCGCAACGCGCTGCTGGACGAGCTGACCGGCGGCACCGTGCTGCTGAAGGCCGAGGTCTTGCAAAAGACCGGCAGCTTCAAGCTGCGCGGCGCGACCAACGCCGCCTTGCAGCTCACCGAGGCCGAGCGCCGGGCCGGCGTGGTGACGCATTCCTCCGGCAATCACGGCCAGGCGCTGGCCTGCGCCGCGCAGTCGGTCGGCGCCGCCGCTACGATCTTTATGCCGGCCGACGCCCCGCAGGTGAAGATCGACAGCACCCGGCGCTGGGGGGCCGAGATCGTGCACTACCACCGCGCGACCGATGACCGGGAAGCGCTGACCCGGCAGTACGTCGAGCGCACCGGCGCTTCGCTGATCCCGCCGTTCGACCATCCCCACGTGATCGCCGGGCAGGGCCCGGCGGCGCTGGAGTTGTTTGAGGACGCAGGCGGATTGCCGGTCGATTCGCTGCTGGTCTGCACCGGCGGCGGCGGCCTGATCGCCGGGTGGGCGCTGGCGGCCGAGGGCGTGCGCCCCGGCGCCGAGATCATCGCGGTGGAGCCGGAAGATTGGGACGACACCGGGTGCTCGCTCCGCGCCGGCGAGCGGGTGGGCAATCCGGCGGGCGGTTCGGAGCTGTGCGACGCTTTGCTCGCCAAGATGCCGGGGGAGCTGACCTTTGCGGTGAACCGCACCCGGCTCGCGGGCGGCATGGCGGTGACGGACGCTGAAGTGCTCGCGGCCATCGCCTTCGCCTTCACCCACCTGAAACTGGTGGTGGAACCCGGCGGCGCCGTCTGCCTGGCGGCCCTGCTGTCGGGCCGCTTCGATGCGCGCGGGCGCGTGGTGGGCGCCGTGCTGAGCGGCGGCAACGTGGACCCGGCGGTGTTCGCGCGGGCCTTGGCCGGCTGAACCGCCCCGCATTAGCGAAGGATTAAGCCTTCTGCCGCATCTTGCCGCCATAAAGGCGGGGTTGGGCATGAGCGGCACGAAGAAAAATGCGAAGCCGACGATCATCATCCGGAAGGAGGAGGTGGTCGAGGGCGGGCATCACGGCGGCGCGTGGAAGGTGGCCTATGCCGACTTCGTGACGGCGATGATGGCGTTCTTCCTGCTGATGTGGCTGCTAAACGCCACCACGGAGGCGCAGCGGATCGGCCTAGCCGACTACTTCAGCCCAAGCAGCGTGACGTCGCACAACAGCTCCGGCTTCGGCGCGCCGTTCGGCGGGCTGACGCCGAACGTCGAGGGGTCGCTCGCCTCGGATCGCGGCGCGGTCCAGCTCACGCCCGGCCCGACCCATCCGATCATGACCCCGGACGACAGCGAGGACGACGACGTGGCGCCGACCAAGCCGCGCACGGGCGGGCCGTCGCTGCTCACCGTGGCGCAGGATGGCGTCGCGGCGGCGCAGGCACCCGTCCAGGCGACTGAAACACCCGCATCCAACCGCACCGTGCCGCCCGCCGCCAAGGACCCGGCGGTCGAGGCCGAGCGCGAGCAGCGTGAACGCGCCGCCTTTGAGCGCGCGGCGGAGCAAATCCGCGAGGCCGTCCGCTCGGACCCGGCGCTCGCAGGCTTGGCAAAGCAGCTCGCCATCGACCTGACGCCCGAGGGGCTGCGCATCCAAATCCTCGACGAGGACCGGCAGCCGATGTTCGGCTTCGGGACCTCCGCGCTGAACGACCGCGCCCGGTCCCTGATGGCCAAGGTCGCCCCGGTGCTGCTGCGCCTTTCCCAGCCCATCGCCATCGACGGCCACACCGACGCGGCGCCCTACCGGGGCGGGGACCGCAGCAACTGGGACCTTTCGGCGGAGCGGGCCAACGCCACGCGCCGGTTGCTGACCGACGCCGGCCTGCCGGAAGCGCTCATCCGCAGCGTGGCGGGCCATTCCGACCGCGACCCGCTGCTGGCGGCCGAGCCGTTGGCGGCGGCGAACCGCCGCATCGCCATCCTGGTCCTGCGGGACCGGCCCACGGCCGGGGGGCGCTGAGCCATGCTGACCATCGGTGGACTCGGCTTCCTGTTGGCCTGCGTGTTCGGCAGCTACATGCTGTCCGGCGGCAGCCTGGAGCCGTTGATCGAGGCCATGCCGTTCGAGCTGCTGACCATCGGCGGCGCGGCGGTGGGCACCTTCGTCATGTCGAACTCCATGCACGACGTGAAGCACACGCTGGCCGGCTTCAAGAAGATCATGGGCGGCGCCAAGTTCAGCAAGCCGCACTACGTCGAGCTGCTGAGCCTGCTGTTCCTGTTCTCCCGCCTGGCCAGCACCAAAGGCCCCATGGCGCTGGAGCCGCACATCGAGAATCCCAAGGAAAGCAGCGCCTTCCAGAAGTTCCCGCGCATCCTGGCCAACCACCACGCCACGGACATGATCTGCGACTACCTGCGCATGATCGGCATGAACGCGGACGACCCGCACCAGATCGAGGACCTGATGGGCCGCGAGCTGAAGAAGACCCTGCACGAGGAGCTGCACGGCGCCCACGCGCTGCAGACCATGGCGGACGGCCTTCCGGCGCTCGGCATCGTCGCGGCGGTGCTGGGCGTGATCAAGACCATGTCGCACATCAACGAGCCGCCGGCGGTGCTGGGCGCCATGATCGGCGGCGCGCTGGTGGGCACCTTCCTGGGCGTGCTGCTGGCCTACGGCATGGCGGGGCCGTTCGCGGCGCGGCTGAAGGGGGTCATCGAGGAGGAAAGCAAGTACTTCGAGGTGATCCGCGCCGTGCTGGTCGCCCACCTGCACGGCAACGCCCCCCAGGTCAGCGTGGAAACCGGGCGCAAGATGGCGCCGAACCAGCACATGCCGAGCTTCGCCGAGCTGGAGAATGCGGTGCAGGCGGTGCAGATCAACTGATGGGGCGGCTAATGCCGAGGTTTCGGCTCAAATAGACTCCAGGTGCTCGCGTAAGTTAAAAGTGCCAGCTTGCGTGCAACTGCCAGCGATGCCTGGTTCGTCCATTGGGTGCTGTAGAGGGGCACTCGGCCCTCAGCCCGAAGCGCCCGCGCCCAAGCCGACGTCGCGCGTGCTGCCATCGCCCTGCCCCGATACCGCTCGGCGGTTTCCACGCCTGCTTCTGCCGCGGTGTCGGATGCTCTTGCACAGAAGCAAAGGCTCACCGGGTGCCCGTCCGCGAACACGGCGAGCACCGGGGCACGCCCGCCCGCGATCTCGCCGACCTCCCAGCCACGAAACCCGACGGCGAGCAGCCGCTCGTCCTCAACGCGCACAACATCATGCGCAGGGGAAAGTGCGTCGGGGAAGATCATAGCCGGACCGCTGTGCTCATGTGGATCGATCACCGTGCGGAGCCGCAATGACGTATATGCGCCAATGAGCCTGCGGTATTCCTTCGTGTGGACGGGGGGACGGCAAAAATCGTCCGTGCACGGCTCTGATTGAGCGAGTTGGTTGATCGCGCGAGCAAGCTCGTTTGGCAAATCGACGTGGATGCTCTATGCGCAGTCACTCGTGCCGCGTACTAGGCAGAACAGGGGGCCGTGGGTTGGCACTGCTTCTCGTGTAGAGAGGATGCGGCCCTGCTTGTCGCGGATGAACGAGGTATCGAGGTTTTGTTGTGGCGTGCTCATTTGTGCGCCAATGATAACAGCACGCGACGTTCTAGAAACAACTACATAGCCTGAAAACGCCACCCGCTGTTGTGACGCGCGGCCCCGCTTGCGGCATCATCGGCGTGGGAGGAAACTCCTCCCAGCCGGACCACAGCGCCCCGTCAAGGCGCCATGCAGAAACCAGCAACAGGCTCGTCCAACATGACCGAAACCGAACCGACCAGCACCTACCCCGCGACCTACGCAAGCTGGCAGGCCGACCCCGAGGCGTGGTGGGCGGAGGCGGCCGAGGGCATCGACTGGACCCGGCGCTGGGACCGGGTGTTCGACCCGGGCCTCGGCGCCGCCGGCCAGTGGTTCGCCGGCGGCATGCTCAACATCGCGGAGAACTGCCTGGACCGCCACGTGGACGCCGGGCGCGGCGAGCAGGCCGCGCTGATCT
Source organism: uncultured Acetobacteraceae bacterium (assembly GCA_937858325.1). Taxonomy (GTDB): domain Bacteria; phylum Pseudomonadota; class Alphaproteobacteria; order Acetobacterales; family Acetobacteraceae; genus CAHJXG01. Next base: position 1,285 of record CALMAB010000256.1, on the reverse strand, counting down.
GGGACAGCCCGATGGCCGGGCACGTCCGGACCTACACCTATGCCGAGCTGCGCGAACGGGTCTCCCGCGTGGCCGGGGCGCTCGCGGCCTTGGGCGTCAGCAGGGGCGACCGCGTGGTGATCTATATGCCGATGGTGCCGGAAGCGGTGATCGCCATGCTCGCCTGCGCCCGGCTCGGCGCGGTGCATTCCGTCGTGTTCGGCGGCTTCGCCGCGGCCGAGCTTGCCAAGCGCATTGAGGATGCCGAGCCGCGGGCGGTCGTGTCCGCGTCCTGCGGGCTGGAGCCGGGGCGCGTCGTCGCTTACAAGCCGTTGCTGGATGCGGCCATCGCGTTCAGCGCGCACAAGCCCGACGCTTGCCTGATCCTGCAGCGCCCGATGCTGGCCGCCGCCATGACGCCCGGCCGCGACCATGACTTCCTGGAAGCGGAGGCCGCCGCGACGCCGCACCCGCCCGTCCCGGTCCTTGCCACCGACCCGCTCTACATCCTTTATACCTCTGGGACCACGGGCAAGCCCAAGGGCGTGGTGCGCGACGCCGGCGGCTACGCCGTGGCGCTGCGGGCATCGATGCACATGATCTACGGCGCGGAGGCCGGCGACGTGTACTGGTGCGCCAGCGACGTGGGCTGGGTGGTCGGCCACAGCTACATCGTGTATGCGCCGCTGCTCGCCGGCTGCACGACGGTCCTGTACGAAGGCAAGCCGGTCGGCACGCCCGACCCCGGCGCGTTCTGGCGCGTTTGCGCGCAGCACGGCGTGCGCGTGCTGTTCACCGCGCCGACCGCGCTCCGTGCGATCAAGCAGCAGGACCCGGACGGGCAGCACATGGCGCGGCACGACCTGAGCCGCTTCGATGCGTTGTTCCTGGCGGGGGAACGGTGCGACCCGCCGACCGCGACCTGGATCGCGGGCAAGCTGGGCCGGCCCGTGGTGGACCACTGGTGGCAGACCGAGACCGGCTGGCCGATCACCGCCGGGTTCCGCGGCTACGGCCTGTTCCCGTTCAAGCCCGGCGCCGGCGGCCGTGCGTGCCCCGGCTACGACGTGCGGGCGCTGGACGACGGGGGCGCCCTCCTGCCGCTGGGCGAGACCGGCAACCTGGCGATCCGCCTGCCGTTGCCGCCGGGCTGCGCGCCGACGTTGTGGCGCAACGCGGACGGGTTCCGCGCGGCCTACCTGCTGGACTATCCCGGCTGGTATCGCACCGGCGACGCCGGGCAGGTGGACCGGGACGGCGACGTGTGGGTGATGGGCCGCACGGACGACGTGATCAACGTCGCCGG
>CALMAB010000255.1 GCA_937858325.1 uncultured Acetobacteraceae bacterium | reverse complement strand
GGCCGTGGCGTCGTCGTCGCGCCAGAAGCGGATGTCGAAGCTGTGCCGCCCGATGCGCAGCCGGTTCAGGGTCAGGTCCGGCAGCCACGGCGGCAGCGCCGGGTCGATGCAGAGCCGGTCCCGCGGCGCGTCCGGCTCCAGGCCCAGCACGGCGCGCAGCGTCATGAACACCGCGCCGGCTGCCCAGGCCTGCGGCACGTTGGCGCCGACGTATTGCACCGGGTAGCCGAACGGCGTGCGGGCCAGCCCGGCATACAGCTCCGGCATCTGGTTCATGTTGAAGTGGCTCGCCGCCTCGCTCAGGTCGCGTGCGATGCGCGCGGCCTCCTGCGCGAAGCCGTAGCGGCGGAAGCCGAGCGCGATGATGGCGTTGTCGTGCGGCCACACCGAGCCGTTCTGGTAGGACAACGGGTTGAAGGACGGGTGGTCCGCCGAAAGCGTCCGGATGCCCCAGCCCGACCACATGTCCGGCGCCATCAGCCGCCGCACCACGCGGGCGGCGCGGTCCGGGCGGACGATGCCGGACCACAGGCAATGGCCGACGTTGGAGGAGACGGTCAGCACGGGGCGCTTTTCCCCGTCCAGGCAGTAGGCGTAGAAGCCGCCCGCCTCGTCCCAGAACACGTCGTTGAACCGTTCTTGCAGGCGCGCCGCCTTGGCGCGCAGTTCGGCGCCGCGGTCCGGGTCGCCCAGGGCGTCGAACAGCTCCGCCATCCGCATCCAGGCGTCGTAAACATAGCCCTGCAGCTCGCACAGGGCCTTGGGTCCGCGGACGAGCGTGCCGTCCTCATACGGCACGCTGTCGCCCGCGTCCTTCCAGGCCATGTTCTCGTAGCCCACGGGCGACCGGGTTTGATATTCCTGGAACCCGTCCCCGTCCCGGTCGCCCCAGTCGTCGATCCAGCGCAGGCACCCTTCCGCCACCGGCAGCAGCCGGCGCACCTGGTCGAGGTCCCCGGTCCAGCGCCAAGCCTCGTGCAGGGTGATGAGGTAAAGCGGCGTCGCGTCGGCCGTGCCGTAGTACGGCGTGTGCGGGATCAGCTTGAAGTGGGCCAGCTCGCCGAACCGCATCTCGTGCAGGATCTTCCCCGGCTCGGCGTCGCGGTAGTCGTCGCGCTCGGTCGCCTGCTGCTGCCCCAGCGCGTCCAGCGTCGCCCCGGCGGCCTCCGGATAGACCACCATGGTCTGCAGGGAGGCGATCAGGCTGTCGCGGCCGAACAGGGCGGTGAACCACGGCAGGCCGGCCGCCGGCACGAACGACATGCCGTCCGTGCCGTTCTTCGGCAGCCGCAGCGCGTCCATGTCGTCCACCCCTTGGCGGTAGTTGCGGTAGAATTCCTCGTTGATGGTGCGGATGCTGAGCACGCCCTCCTTCCATTGCGGCGCCGCAGCCGCCTCGGCCGCCACGTCGTATCCGCAGCGGTCCGGGGCCGCGAAGGTCTCGGTGCCGTCGCCCAGGTCGTACAGCAGGCAGCAGTGCCAATGCTCGCCGGGCTTGAGGTCCACGACGAAGCTGAGGCGGCCGTTGGCGTAGGTCATCGCCGTGTCCCCGTGCGGGTGGACGCACACCGAGCGGCGGAAGTCGCCATTGGCGTAGGTCGTTTCCAGCCGCTGCCTGTCCGCGGACCAGTCGGTCGCGACGCTGCCCCGGCGGATGAACTTATGGGCCTTCACCTCGAACAGGTCGGCGAAGTCGCAGCGCATGCCGATCTCCAGGTTGAAGCGCACCGGGTCGGCGCCGTAATGGGCGATGTCGATGTCCTCGTGCAGGCCGCCCTGGATGGAGCGGGTCAGCGTCAGGCCGAGCGTGCGCGCGGGGACCGGCCCGGACGCCGTGAGCAGCGCGCGGTTGGCCAGGTGGATGGACGCCGTGTCGTGGCGGGTGGCGCCGCCGCTCAGCAGGTCCCAGCGCACGCCGTCGGCGAAGATCCCCCAGGCGCTGATCAGGCGGGTGTCGTTGAAGTACAGCCCCTTGTCGCTGGGATGCGGGATCGTGCCGTCCGGCTCACAGACCAGCACAGTCCTGCCCTGGTGGATGGCGATCTGTGCCGGGCCAACCTGAACCTTGAACGACATCGATCCCGCTCCGTTTGCTTGCGTTGTGGCGTGCCCCAGAGACTAAGCCGGGCCAGCCTCGATCTGCCAATCGGGCGACCGCTGGCGCGATATGGAACCGGCGCGGCACCGCCGCACCGAAACCGCGGCCATGGTTCCATGACGCATCGGCATTGGCAGCCCGCCCGCCGATCTGTCCAGGATGACTCTCACGTTTGCGGCCCTGATCGCGTAACATCATGGCTCCGGGCGCTCGGGCGAAGCCGGCTGTAACCTCCCGGCCTTTCCGGGCGAAGTTCAAGGGATGACGATGCTCGCTTCCGCCGGGCTGCTGCGATGAGCCTCCATGGCGTTTGCGCCATGGCTGTGATGGCCAAGGCGCCGCGGCCTGGCCGGGTGAAGACGCGGCTGCACGGGCTGCTCACCGCGGCGGAGGCGGCGCAGATGGGTGCGGCGTTCCTCGCCGACGCGACGGCGAGCGTGCGGGCGGCCGGGCGCGTTGCGCCCGTGCACGGCTTTGTCGCCTACGCGCCGGCGGGGGAGGAGGCGCGTTTCGACGGCCTGCTCGCTGCCGGCACCCGGCTGGTGCTGGCGGACGGCGCCGGCGGCGGGGCGCCCGGCGTGGAAGGGTTCGGGCGCAGCCTGCTGCACGCCACCCGGGCGCTCTTGGCGGCGGGATACGG
>CALMAB010000254.1 GCA_937858325.1 uncultured Acetobacteraceae bacterium | reverse complement strand
CGAGGCCAAGTCCAACGAGATCACCGCCATCCCGTTGCTGCTCGAACGCCCGGCGGTTTCCCGGCGAGCCACGCTTCCCGGGCCTGCGCGCCATCGCCGGGGTCGAGGCCGAAGTTGAGCGCAATGGCAGCACCAGCCTGGAGCGGCGCTGCTAGCTGTCTTCCCTGCCGCTCGACGCCAAGCTGTTCGCCTGTGCCGTGCGCTGCCACTGGCATGTCGAGAACCGCCGGACGCAGGCTGCACTGGGTGCTCGACGTCGTGTTCCATGAGGACATCAGCCGGCTCCGGTCCGGCTCCGGTCCGGCTCCGGGCCGCAGAACATGGCCACCGTCCGCCACATGGCCATGAACCTCCTGCGTGGCCCAAAAGACAAACATAGCCTCAAGGTCCGGCGAAAGTCAGCCGCTTGGGACACCGCCTACCTCGAAGCCTTGCCCCGGCAATCCGCGTGAGCGCACCTCAAGCGATTGCCCTGCTCGCCACTGCACCTCGCGGCGACAGGGAGCGAAGCGATAGAGGATCGCCAGTGCGAGCCACATCAGCACGGCCAGAGCCGGCCAGCGGGCGAAGGAGAATGCCAAAGCCATCGCCGGATCGAGTGCCAGATGACCCGCTGCCTCCGGAAGCAACAACGCAAGCGCCACCGCGGCGGTGACGAACAGGGCAGCCCCCAACGTCAGCGCAGCAGTGACGATCTGCAGACGGAGTGAACTCCGCTGCTCGCGCTCCTCTAAGGTCATGTTGAGCGCTGCGATCAGCGTGGCGACTGCGGTGCGGGCGCTCCAGAGTGCGGCCAGAAAGGCAAACACTAGGCTGGTGCCGAGACGTACGGCCGGCGCCTCGGCGACGGACTGCATCTGATCGGCAAGGAAGCCCACCGCGCCCCGAGGCAACATCCCGTTCAGCCCGTCGATCTTGGCGCGAACCGTGCCCGGCTCGGTGCCCAGGCCATACAGCGAGACCAGGAACACCACGCCGAATACGGCAGCATACCATGCGTAGAACGCGACCCCGGCCGAAACGCTCCACAGACTATTGTCACCGTAGAAAGCCTGGACCACGCGCAAGAAGCCCCGGCGCCACCCGCCGCGGTTGCTCTTGCGCTGCCCGAAAGACGTCTTGCGATGCAGATTGGCCGTCATGTCGGCTCGTCAGTGCCGGCGTGGCCGAACCTCACGACTGGTCCGGGGAGAAGGAATGAACGCCGAGCCGGTCCTGGCCCTGCAACTTGTTTTCACCTCGCCCCGTGCCAGGCGGAGGCGTTCGCCCGCAGCGTGCCGGCGTGGAGCTGCGCACACCGCACCACTCCAGCCTGTCCCGCCGCGGGCGAGCCCTCTCCGGACGGCAGCCCCGCGTTCGCGCGAGCAGCGGTCCGATGCGCCTTGTGCTGGACAGCACCGGGCTGGAGCCGTTGGGCAAGGGCGGGTGGTATGCGGCCAGGCGAAGCTCTCCAGAGGCCGTCCACAGCAGTGACGAGGTTGCTGCAACGCGTTACAAGCTCTTTTTCGGGTTGACAAGGAGCTTCGCCCTGGTGCTCCGCTTTGCAATGGCGTCTAGGTGCCCATCTTGCATCACGTCCGCCAGGGAAATCTCGGCCGCGAAGTGGGTTGCGAAGGTCGTTTCGAGCTCCGCGGCGATCCGGGCCTTCATCGCTGCGAGTACGCCGGGCTCCGTGCGTGCAAGCCTGGCGAAGAGGAGCCAGCCGCCGACGCCCCAGGCCATGCCGTAGCTCCGGTCCAGCTGGACGGGGCGGGTGTCCAGGCCGCCGTAGAAGTAGATCTGCTTGTGGGTGGTCGAGCCGTAGCGCCGATACTCGGCCGCGCCGGCGGAGCAGGCACGCTCCATGGCGGACAGGACCTGGCTGGCCAGCGTCCCGCCGCCCACCGCGTCGAAGGCCAAGGTGGCGCCGGCAGCCACGACGGCGTCGTCCAAGTCGCGGGTGAAGCCCGGCGCACTCGTGTCGCACACCAGAACGGCGCCCTGCGCGGTGAGCAGCGCCACCTGTTCGGGCCTGCGCACGACGTTGACGAGCGGGATCCCGTCCTGGAGGCAGACCCGGTTCAGCATCTGGCCCAGCGACGAGGCGGCTGCCGTGTGGACCAGGGCGCGGTGTCCCTCCTCCCGCATGGTCCCGATCATGGAGAGCAGGGTGAGGGGGTTGATGAGCGCGGCGGCGCCCCGGGCGGGGACGGTCCCTTCCGGCAGGACCAGGGCGTTGGAGGCGGGCACGACGCGGTGCCGGGCGAGCATGCCGCCGCCCATGACGGACACCGTCCGGCCGAGCAGCCCGAGCTGCCTGGTCCCGACCGCAACCACCACGCCGACGCCTTCGTTGCCAACCGGGAGCGACCTGCCCACCCGCGCCGCCACCGATGGAAAGCGATCGTCCGGGATGCGGAACACCGCTTTTGCGTCCGGCCCGGCCCCCATGTGCCTGCCCGACAACAGGTCCGCGGGCCCGAGCAGCTGGCTGATGTCCGCCGGGTGGAGCGGCGCAGCCTCCAGTTCGACGGTGATCTCGTCCGGGCCCGGTTCCGGCAGCGGCACCTCCCGGAGGGAGAGTTCCAGGGTCCCATCCGTTCGGACATCCGAGCGGAGCGCGAGCGTGGAGGCGGTGTCCGTCATGCCGCCACGACCGTGTTGCGCAGCCCGCCCAGGAACCGGCCGGAGCGGAGGTCACGGAGCTCGCACGAGCACACGTCGCCGGGCTGCATGAACGGGCGCCCCTTGGACCACTCCTCGCGCATGTCGGCCAGCCTGCGCTCGTCGTCCATCATGTGCTCCTTCAGGAGGCCGATGAGGCGCTCGGACGCGCCGGCCGTGATGCCGCCGGGCGTTCCGGTGAGCAGGACGTCGCCGCGCCGGAAGTCCATCTGCCTCGCCACGTGGTTGATGGACGGGACGGGCCTGAAGATCAGGCTGTCCGACGAAGCCTTCTGGCGCAGCTAGCCATGTTGCATGTGTGGACGGCCTCTGGGGTGCAAGGGGTAAGCTGCATGATCTGACGAGCGGTGCGATGGCGGTCATGTGTCCGGCCTCACATGAGGGCGTCTTCGTCAAGCTACCTCATGGCGTGATCCTTCAGGCTTAAGCGCCACGGCGCGGGTTCAACATTGTCCAAGGCGGAGCTCTCGTCACTGCAAGGGGCTTCCCTGCAAACCTCACATCCGGCGGGACTGCGTCCGCACCACTGTCCCGCATTCGGGACGGGAGAGCTCCAGGAGGACGGCACCACTCTATAAGACGGCGCAGGTGCACCAAGCCGGACAACGGTGACGCCCCCTTGGATCCGTGCGCCCGAGCTGCCGTGCAGCCCAGGCTCAACCTTTGACGCCGCTCAGGTCGCGGGCGTCATGACCGCACCCTCCGGCACCACGCCCTGGGTCGCGAACCGCCACAAGGCAAGCAGCAGCTTGCGTGCCAGGGCGACCACCATCACCTTGCGCGTACGCGCGCCCGTGCCGCTTGCACGCGCACGAAACCAGGTGACCTCGGCAGAGCCGGGTTGGTAGCGCTGCCACAGCCAAGCCAGCTCAACCATTACGGTCCGCAGCCGCCGGTTGCCGGCCTTGCTGATGCCCTGCTCGCGTTCCGTGCCGCCGCTGCTGTAGGGCGTCGCGGTCAGGCCCGCGTAGGAGCCGAGCGCCTTGCCGTTGGCGAACTTGCGCACGAACGCCTCGCGCACCAGAACGGTGGCGCTTTGCACGCCGATGCCGCGCAGGGTAGCGAGTTGCTGGATCATTTCACCAGCGCGATCCGGCGCCTTGTTCTCCAGCACCGCATCACGCTCCTGCTCCAGGCTGGCAATCTGCGCGCGCACCAGGTCCAGGCGGTCGAGCATGCGGCTGATCTTGGCGTGGGCGTGCGGCGGCAGCGACGTCCCGAGCGCGGTGCGCAACGCGTCGAGACGCTCCCGCCGGTTCCGCAGCAGCGGATTGTATTCACCTACGCCCAACGTCGCCAGCACGGCGCCGATGCGGTTCACCAAGGCCACTCGTTCGGCCACGAGCTCTGCCCGTTCCCTGATGCAGCGGCGCGCGTCCTCGTCCGCCTCGGCGGGGATCGGCACCATCGAGCACACGCGCGGCTCGCCGCGCAGCCACGCCAGCAGCGTGCGCAGCAGCAGCTCCGCGTCGATCCCGTCGGATTTGGCCCGCCGTGCCCGGCGGTCGACCGGAACGCTCGACGGCTGCACGACGTGCGTCTCAATGCCATGTGTCGTCAACCAGCGCGCGAGCCAAAACCCGGACCAGCCCGCCTCGTAGGTGGCGACCACCCGCTCGACCTGCCGCCCAGCCGCCTGGGCCCTTTCCCGGTAGCCCTGGATGGCGGCCAGCAACGTTTCGGCCGTGGGCTCGATCGTCCGCTTGGCCTTGACCCGCGGCAGGCCGGGTACCTGGGCCGCCAGCACCCAGCTCGCGTTGCTCAACTCGATCGCGAGCACGAGCGTGCAGTCGTAGTCGAGTGCGGCAGGAGCGGGACATGGAACAGGCGGTTGCGTCATCACTGGGGCCCTCCGGACTTTGCTTACCGGCAAACATTTTAGGCTATCCGTCGCCAGCCCTCATGGCATCTGTAAGGCGGCGCGCGGCCGCTGGCCCAGATGGGTTCCGCGAACACGCCCCAAACACGGAGGCGGCATCGGGATGCCTGCGCGACACACGGGGTTTCTTGTCTGTCAGTTCGACCGATCATCATCTCCTGCAACGTTCTGTGCACCCAGGCACCTGCGAGCGGGTCAGGCGGCTGCGGCAGCCCCGGCCGGCGGCGCAGCGACCGTCTTGCTGCCCCGACACGCTTCCCCGGTCGCCATCATGGCCCACACGATGCGGGCCATCTTGTTGGCCAGAGCCACCGCCGCGAGCTTGCGCGGCTTGCGCTCCAGCAAGGCCAGCAGCCAGGCCGAGGCGCTCTTGCTCCCCGGCTTGGCATATTGGATCACCGCCGTTGCCCCCAGTACCAGCAACCAGTACCAGCAACCAGTACCAGCAACCAGTACCAGCAACTGCCGCAGCCGCTCGTTGCCGGCTCGGCTCATGCCGCCCAGGCGCTGGCGCCCGCCCGTCGAGTGCTCCTCCGGCACGAGGCCGAGCCAAGCGGCGAAGTGCCGCCCGGATTGGAACCGACCGGGGCCGGTCGTGAGCGCCAGGCTCAGCGCCCCGATCGGGCCGATGCCGGGCACCTCGGCCAGCATCCGGCTGACCGGGTTGGCCTTGTGCTGCTGCTTCATCCGGCGCTCCAGCTCCCCGATCCCAGCCGCAAACGCTGCGCGTTTCGGCGAGCGCGTCGAGCTGGGCCACCTGGGCGCCCAAAAAGGCCAGCATCTCCTTGGCTGCATCCGGCACAGCGTCCTCCGCCGCTACGGTTTCGAGCAATGCCGGCAACTGACCGATGTTTTTGGCTGCGATCACGCCGAACTCGGCGGCATGACCGCGCACGGCGTTGACCAGCTGCGTCCGCTGCCGGACCAGCAACTCGCGCGCCGAAAGCACGATCGCCTCAGCCTGCTGCTCCGCCGACCGCACCGCAACGCTGGGCCTCTCTGGCCGCGCCGCTGCCTCGCTGATCGCCTCGGCGTCGTTGCGGTCGTTCTTGCCGCGCCGGACGAACGGCTTCACGTACTGCGGTGGGATCAGCTGCACCGTGCGGCCCAAGGTCGCCAGCCTGCGGCCCCAATGATGCGAGCCGCCGCATGCCTCCAGCGCCACGTGCGTCGGCGGCAGCTTGGCGAAGAACGCCTCCATCTCCGCCCGCCTCATGTTGCGGCGCAGGACGGCTTTTTCGTCGTGGCCCACGCCATGCAATTCGTCGTGGCCCACGCCATGCAATTCGTCGTGGCCCACGCCATGCAATTCGTCG
>CALMAB010000253.1 GCA_937858325.1 uncultured Acetobacteraceae bacterium | reverse complement strand
CGGCTGGTCGAGGCGCTGCCGGGCGATCCCGCGCGGGCCGCTCCGCGCCCGTCGTGGCAGGACAGCCCCACGGTGGACGCGAGCGTCGTGGTCGACCTCATGACGGGCCTGTGCGCGATTGACACGGCGCTGGCCCAGCGCGCCGCAGATCATCTGCTTGCCTGGCCGAATGCCCACGGGCTGGACGCCGTGCTTGTGCCGGCGGCCCGGGCCTTGCTGGGGAAGGTCGGCCCGTCCTGCGCGGCGGCGGTCGGAACGCTGCGGACCGCGTGCCTCCTGCACCTGCGCGCCAGGGTCGCGGAGCCGCTCGCCCCGCCGACGGACTGGGCGCGGCCGGCGGTGTTCGCGTGCCGCTGTCCTCGCTGTGGCGAGCTGGCGCGGTTCCTCGCCGATCCCGGGCGCAGGACATGGGTGTTCAAGGCCGCCGAGGCCGACCGGCGCCACGTGGAGGACACGATCAAGAAGGCTCGCTGCGACGTGGACACGGCCACGGACCGCCGTGGCCGGCCCTACAGCCTGGTGTGCACCAAGAACCAGGCCAGCTACGAGCGCCGGGCGAAGCAGCGTAGGCAGGACGTCGAGAACCTGGCGCGGCTCGCGGACTGACGCGCGGCCGGGTGGTTCCGTGCGCAGGACGTCCACGCCGGCGGACAGCCCCACATCCCTGCCGTCCAGGCTGCGGGGCGGCATCCCTTGTTCCTGAGCACCGGGGCCGCAGCCAGCGTCGGCTTCGAAGCAGGTGCGGCTCGGATGCAAACCGCCGGGCGAGCGCAACACCATACGCCGCGAGCTCGACCGGTTCTTCCCGGCCCTGCCGAGCGTCGCCGACGGCCTCCAGCTCGGGACATGGCGCGGCGGCCCGCAGGCGGGCCAGCCCAAGGTGCCGCTTGTGGCCCGGGGCCTGCTCGAGCGGGGGCTGATGCGCCTCCAGCTGACGCCCTGGCCGCCGCGGCTGTTCTTCACCGAGGCGGGCCATTTGGTGCTGCGGGCGATGATGGCCGACCGCCGCCTGGCCAACCCCGCGACGTTTGCGCACGTGCGCCAGGAACTCGGCATCGACCCGGCGCCGGAGAAGGCTGAGCGGAACACAATCGCCTCCGAAGCCGGCCGGCCTCGGCGGGGGCTCGCTGCCGACGCCACCACCGTTGCCTGCTCGCCCTGGCCGGCATCCACCCGGCCGCGGTTGGGACTGACCCATCGTTTGCCGTCGTGACCAGAACGATCGGCATTCTCGTGAACTGGCCGCACGGTGGCGCACAAAACCGCGCGGGCGTTGTGGGCGATGCTTACCCGTGCCGAGACGTACCGCCGTCCGTCGGTGATTTTGACGGCGGCGTAGCCGGGTCGGCGTCGCGTCCGAGCAGCCTTGGAGCGGCGCTGCCTTGCGAGGGCAACGAACAATGATGGCGAACCGGTCTGACCGGGTTCGGCAAAGGTCAATGAAACGATGCGAGCCGCTTCGAGCTCGTCCATTTGTCTGGCCGCCGATCCGCAGAAGATCATGGGCAGCCGGGATCGCAAGCAGCAACGCGGTGAAGCCAAGGGCCGCGGCGAAGAGGTGGACGAGGAAGCCCAGCTCGACACCGAACAGCACGAGCAGCCCTGCTTGCCGACCGCTGGCCGCCGTGCGCGACATCGTCAAGGCGGTGTTGGGTTCGGGCATCAACGCGAGCAGTGCCGCCGCGAGCGCAAAAAGACAGCAGTCCGTCAAGTTGTTGATCTCCCGCCAGAAAGGTTCAGGACTGGGGAATGACCAGGTGGTGCCGGCCGCCTATGGGCTTGCCACAGCCATGCTCCCGTTCATGGTAGCAGGCATTGAGCGCAGGAGAGGCAAGTGAGCCGCCGCTACGTCACCGCCGACGTGTTCACCGACCGCATGTTCGGCGGCAACCCCGTCGCCGTGGTGCTGGACGCGGCCGGGCTGTCGGCGGCGCAGATGCAGGCGGTCGCCGTCGAGTTCGGCTACTCCGAGACCACCTTCGCGCTGCCGCCGCGCGACCCGTCCCACGCGGCAGGGGTGCGCATCTTCACGCCGAGCCGCGAGGTGCCCTTCGCGGGCCACCCCAACGTCGGCACCGCCTTCGTGCTCGCGCGGGACATGGCGGCGCGCGGCGAGGGGGTGCCGGACCGGCTGGTATTCGAGGAGGCGGCCGGGCTGGTCCCGGTCGAATTGCTGCGCGACGGGGATGCCGTGGCCGGAGGAGAGCTGACCGCTCCCGAGCCGCTTTCCAGGCGTGCCCAGGTCCCGGCCGCACGCGCCGCGGCCTGCCTGTCCCTTGCGGCCATGGACGTGCGTGCTGACGCGCACGCGCCGCAGGTGGTCTCGGTGGGCCTGCCGTTCCTGGTGGTCGAGCTGGCCACGCGCAACGCGCTGCGCCGGGCCAAGCCGGACCGCGCGGCCTATGACGGCCTGCTGCCGCTGGACGGGGCAACGGCCGTGTATGCCTACACGCGCGACATCGGCGCCGACGCGGCCGAAGCCGGCACCGACGTGCAGGCCCGCATGTTCACGCCCCGCATGACCGAGGACCCGGCGACGGGCAGCGCGACCGCGGCCGTGACCGCGCTGCTGGCCGAACTGCAGGGCGAGGCGGAGCTGCGCCTGCGCGTCGGCCAGGGCGTGGACATGGGCCGGCCGAGCC
>CALMAB010000252.1 GCA_937858325.1 uncultured Acetobacteraceae bacterium | reverse complement strand
GAACGGCGCCAAGCCGGCCAAGGCTGCGGTGCGACGGCGGTCGAGGTGCCCGAGTTCGGGCATCTCGGCGATCAGGGTCGCAGCGACGATGGGGCCAACACCCGGCGCGGTTTGCAGGCGCCGGGCCACGATCTGCATTTCGGGATCGGCTTTCACCAGAGCGGCCATCTGTGCCTCGACTTTGGCGACGCGCCGGTCGAGAACGGTGATCAGGCTGGTGATGTCGGCACGCGCTTGCTTGTCGGCGGTTTGATGGAGCCGCGTGGCTTCCTGCTTGCGGATGTCAACGAGCTGGCGGCGGCGCGTCGCTTGGGCCTGGAGGGCGCGCCGCGTCGCCGCCAACGGCTGCGTGGGCGCCGGTCGCAGCCGTGCACCCAGTTCGGCGAGCATGCGCGCGTCCACACGGTCGGTCTTGCCGATCACGCCCATGGCACGGGCGATGTTGCGGGCTTGGCGCGGGTTCACGCGGCTGAAGCGGACGCGGCCCTGTTCAAGCATCTTGCGCAGCACCCGATCATAGCCGCCGCTCGCCTCGAAGACGACCCAGGCTTCCTGCTTCACGCACAAGGCGGCAAAGCTTTGCGCTGCGGCCGGCGTGTTGGCGATCCGACGCGCTCCGCGACCCGGGTGATGAACGTCGAGCCAGTCCTTGGCGACATCGACGCCGATGAAGAGTTCCTGCATCACGATCCCTGCTCCTGTTCTGCGGGATCGGCCAAGGCTGTCCCGATCAACTGTTCAGGCTGACGGCCCATGATGCGGACAGCTCCCGATCCGGGAACTGGGCTCGAGCACCCTGGAGGCTCGCGGGATACCGTCCGCAAGCGCAGAGTAAGCCAATCCCGACAGACAGGAGGCTCAACCTGTGAGAGGACGGAGCCATGACGCAGAAGACAGCCAAGCAGTTTTCGCCCGAGTTGCGCGAGCGTGCGGAGCGGATGGTGCAGGACCGCGAGCGCGAGGGTGGAACGCAGTTGGCGCCATTGCTGCCAAGGCCGGCAACGCGCGCGTGCGCCGGGGCATGATCTAGCGGGCCTGGCGCTTCCTGCTGTATCAGACGGATAGCGCCTTGGCGCATTGGCATCGTGCGCGAACCGCCGACGCCCGGCCGAGCACGGCAAGACCCTGATCGTGGCGGTGGCGCGAAAGCTGCTCGTAAGACTGTGGCAACTAATGACCACGGGCGAAGCGCCGGACGGCGTTGTCCTGTGGCCCGCGGCATGGCGTTCAAAGGCCGAATGGTCACAGCCAACTGCTTTCGGGGTTCATCCACGCCCTAGGTGTTTGGTCCCAGGGAGTCGTGACGCTACTTTGACCCGAGAAGGGGAAGAAGCGCTGTGGCAGGCAGTCTTCACGGCTCAGCCCGAACAACGCCGCGAGTTCGAGCCGAGCTCCAAGCGTCGCAAGAGACGACCAGCACCCTGGCCGAGCGCTACGGGTTGAGCCGGACCACGGTTGCCAAGTGGCGGGCCAGAACAACGACCAGCGATGCGCCGATGGGGCCGAGTGCTCCACACAGCACTGTTCTCACACTCGACGAGGAGGCCATGGTGGTTGAGTTCCGCCGCCGGACGCTGCTGCCGCTCGACGACGTGCTCGGCTGCTTGCGCGACAGCATTCCCAAGCTGACGCGCTCAAGCTTGCACCGATGCCTGGAACGCCACGGCATCTCCCGGCTGCCCGAAGATCCGGACAAGATGTCCAAGCGAGGGCACTTCGCCGAGACAGCCATCGGCTACGTGCACATCGACATCAGCGAGCTGCGCCTCGCTCAGGGCAAGCTCAACATGTTCCTGGCGATCGACCGCGTGTCCAAGTTCACCTACGTCGAGTTCCGCGACGACGCCGGGAAGATGAATGGAGCGGACTTCCTGCGCGGCGTGATCGAGACGTTTCCATATACTATCTACACCGTGCTGACCGACAACGGCATGGCTATCGCCGACCTGCCCAAGAACCAGAACGGTCCGACGCGGCGCTACCTTGGTGCCCACATCTTCGACCGTGTGTGCGATGAGAACGGGATCGAGCACAGGCTGACCAAACCGTATCACCCGTAGACAAATGGCCAAGCCGAGCGGATGAACCGCACTGTCAAGGAAGCTACCATCAAGAGCTTCCATTATCCCGACCTCGAAAGCCTCAAGGCGCACGTGCTCGCCTTCGTCTCAGCCTACAACTTCGCCAAGCACCTCAAGGCGCTCAGATGGAAGACCCCCTTCGAGGCCGTCTGCCATGCCTGGACCAACACACCTGACATCTTCAAAATCAACCCGCGCCACCTCATCCCGGGACCAAACACCTCTCATGTTCGCCGTTTCAAGTTGCAGGCACGGAAATACCCTGACCGTTTTGCGGTCTGTTCAGCGTAGCCGCCCCT
>CALMAB010000251.1 GCA_937858325.1 uncultured Acetobacteraceae bacterium | reverse complement strand
GCCAACCGGCCGCGACGACCGGGCCGATGCCGGGAATGGCCAACATGCCCAGCCCGGCCAGCAGCCCGGCGCCGCCGCCGATGACGGTCCCGACCGACGCGCCCGTCCCGGCGCTGTCGGCCACCGCGTCCGCCGGTTCGGCTTCCTCGACCACGGTTGCGCTGCCGCCATGCCGGTTGTCCGCGTTGTTCGCGATCAAGCTGATGGCGTTGTGCGGGACTCCGCTGGCTTCCAAGTCGGCCACCGCCGCCGTCGCGTGCTCATACGTGTCGAACAACCGCGTCATCACCATGTCCATCGGCACGCTCCTTGGTCAATCTTTGACTGCCAACACCAGCGAACGCTGGCCAGCGGGGTTGCGGCGGTGGGTCGGATGCGGCGATGGCCGGCTGCCCAGCCCGCGTCGATGGGACCGTCACCCGTCAACGCCACGCGCCGGAATCTTGGGGGGAGGGCGGTCAGCCTTCTTCCAAGTCCTTCACGACTTCTTCCGGTGCCGAGGGGTCAAGCTTCTTTGCCTTGTCGATCAGGCGGTCGGCCTGGCCCTCGTCGCCCTTGTCCAGCGCATCCAACGCCTGCTCCGTCAAATCCAAGGCCTGCTCGTGCTTCTTGTCGGTGCCGCTCATCGTTGCAATTCCTTGTTGTCCGATGCCGAAGCGTTCGAGGCGGGCAGGGGTTCCACGCGGGCTGCAACGTGTGCCCGGCTTTTCCTGGCCAAGCCAACCCGTTGCCTCCTGCTGGGCAGAACCAGGTTGATCGCAGCGCCAGCCCGGCGGCGATGGGCATCGCGCCCGACGCCGCCCAAGTCCGCACTGCCATGTGATGCCAAGAAACGGAACGGCCCAGGTTGCCCTCCTTGACCGCAAGTGCATGATCGGCGTCCAAGAACAGGGAAGGGGCGATGACCTCAAGCCGCATGACCCTTCCAGAGCAAAGCAAGCAGATCACCGGCCTTCTCGGCTATTGGCGCGCCAGCCTCGCCGACGAGGACATCATCGGGGGCGACGACGACCGGACGCCGCTCGGTGTGGCGCCGGGCGCCATCTCCGCGTTGGGAGAGATCGACCAAGACTTGGCGCGAAAGCTGCGGCGGAAATGGGAGGACGTTTCCAAAGCTCCCTTTGACCGAACGTCCATTGGTTCCGAGAAGGGACCAGACTTTGGCACCGTTCCCGTTGTCCTGTTGCGGAAAGGGCTGTCGCCGACTGTCAGCCATGGCGCGGTGACTGGGGGCCGCAAGCTGGAGCCGAAGTTCGCGCTGGTTGTTCCAGCCCTCTTGACCGGGCCGGGGAAGCTGACGCCCGACAGCGACCGCTCGCCGTGGATCAGGCGCGAGTTCCTCAGCCCGGTCGCGCGGGACGGCGAGGACATCCCGGTCGTCGGGGCGCTGCACGATTTCGACCGCTGGCTTGAGCGAAACCCGCCGACATCGTCAGGCTGGGCCGAGTTGACGGGCTGGTGCGACGCCATGTGGTCCGCGGTCACGCACGGCATCGTGCCGGAGGGCTTCAGCAAGGCTGACGGGGAGCGGATATCCGTTGCCGTGAACGGCCGGGGTGCGGGGCAGCATATCCTGAAGCTTTACGACGCCTTGCTGGAAGCGCCAGATCGCCCGGCGCTGCTGCGGACGGCCTGCCTTGGAGCCACGGCGTCCGAGCTTGACCGCGCAGGCCGGTTGGAGCGCATGGGCGCAGCCCGTGGCTCCATGGGGTCGGTGCACGGCTTGACGGCGAGCCAGGCGGACGCTGCGGCGGCGGCGACCAGGCTCGTGGAAGGCTCGGTGCTCGCGATCAACGGTCCGCCCGGCACCGGCAAGACGACCCTGCTCCAAAGCGTCATCGCCGCGGAAGCGGTCCGGCGCGCGGTTGAGGGCGGCGAACCCGCCATCGTCGTCGGCTGCTCCACCAACAAGCAGGCAGTCACCAACATCAACCGCGCCATGAACTCGGCCGTGGCGCAGGACCGCTCGGGCGAGGTTGTCCCTTGGGGGCGGCGCTGGGTACCGGACATCGCGACCTATGGCCTGTATCTCGCCTCCCGCCAGGAAGGCGAGGCGGGCAAGGCCGAAAAGGATGGGTTTGCGGTCGCCATCCGGGAGGGCAACAAGTGGCGCGGCCTGCCGGAGCAGACGGAGGCCAACCCGGACTACATCGCCCGGGCCACCGCCGAATGGAAAAAGCGGTTCGAGGAAACCTACGGCACGAGGGGGATCGAGTTGAGCGAGGCCATTGACCACGTCCAAGCAGACCTTCGGCAACTGCTGGCGCAAGCCGGGCGGATCGCCGAGACGGTGCAGCGGTGGGACAAGGCTAAGGCGTGGTGGCGGGACCAAGGCGACGCCGCACCCGACAAAGCCGCGGAGGCCGACCGCAAGGTGAGCAGCGCCAAAGCGGCGCTGTCCGCGTGGGAACGTGAGCTTGAAACGGCGCACGAAGCGCGGAGGGCAGTCGTTGCACAGGCCCGCGCTGCGTGCGAGGCCGCGAGGCTCCGAGCCGAGGAGATCGCCGGCAACCTCGCCGCGGCCATCCAACTCGGGTTGCGGATCGCGATGGCTGACGAGCCCCACGGAGTCTTGGAGCGCCTCGCCGGCGTGCTCCCGTTCCTGCGCGGCCCGGCCCAGATGAGGCAGCACGCCCGGCGGATCGGCGCGCTCCGGCCCGAGGAGCAGGTCCTGTTCGCCGCCGAGATGCCGAACCAGGACCCGCAAGCGTGGACGTGCCGGACGGAACGCATGGTGGCGGACCTTCAAGCCAGCCTGGACAGGGCGCGGTCCATGCAGGCCCACGCAGAAGCGGCGGTGGGCAATGCCGAAGCCGCGCAAACCCGGGCGCGGGTTCAAGCCGAGCAAGCCGCCGCTGCGGTCCGCAAGGAGATCGAGCGGGCGCAGGCGGAGCGCAGCCGAGAGATGGACCAGCTGAACCGACGCCGCACGGAACTGCTGACGGCCCGCCAAAACGTCAGGGACGCCTATGAAGCCTTGCGCCTCCGACGGCCGACAGGTCCCTATCGCGACGAAAAAGCCGACGCCGAGCACCCGGACTGGCTGGCGATCATGGACCGAACCCTGGACGTCACGCTTCGCCACGAGATGTTCCACAAGGCCATGCGCTACTGGGAAGGACGCTGGATCATCGAGGCGGATCGCCTTGACAAGCAGCCAGGCGCCTTGGGCAAAAAGGGCCGTGGCGCAGTCCTGGCCCGCTTGCGGCGTTGGTGCAAGCTGACCCCCTGCCTGGTCGCGACGCTGCACGCCTTGCCCGGCCGCATGACGTTCACTCCCCGGCCAAAGGTGGACGAGGGTGGGCAACGGGTTTTCACGTCCGATTTCCTGCTGGGGGAAATCGACCTGTTGATCGTGGACGAGGCCGGACAGGTCGGACCTCACGTCGGCATGGCGGCGTTCTCGTTGGCCAAGCGGGCGGTCGTGGTCGGCGACGTCCACCAGCTTGAGCCGATCACGAAAATTCCCGCAGGCACCGACCGCGCGAACGCCTTCAAGCTCGGCCTGCACGACCAGTGGACCGAGGACGGCCCTCAGACGCCGCACTTCCTGGGCGAGTCCCTCGACGGCTTGCTCGGCAGTGTGATGCGGGTGGCGCAGTACGCCACGGCCTTCACGGCGCCGGGCGCCGGGCGCGAGCCGGGCGTGTTCCTGTCCGAGCACAGGCGGTGTGATCCTGCGATCATCGCCTACAACAACGAGGTCTTCTACGCGGGCCGGCTGCAACCCTTGACCGCGCCAAGAGCGAAGGCCCCGGAGATGCGAGCCTGGGGGTGGGGGCACGTCCGCGGGCAATGCGAAAGGCGCGGCGGCAGTTGGGCGAACCCGAAGGAGGCCATGGCCATTGCGGACTGGATCGCCAAGCGGGCGGACGGCGAGCACGGATGGCTTGCCGCGTACCAGCGCCGCGACCCAAAGAGATATGACCGGATCGAGAAAGTGGTTGCCGTGCTGACGCCGTTCGCCGCACAGGTCAACGAGATACAACGCGCTCTCGGACAAAAGGGGCCGAGGTTCCGCAACATCACGGTCGGCACCGTGAACACGCTTCAAGGGGCCGAGCGTCCGGTCGTCGTCTTCTCACCGACCTACGCCGATGGTCCCGATCTGCCTTCCACGCTCTTGTTCGACCTCAAGCCCAACCTGCTCAACGTTGCGGTGTCCCGGGCCGAGGACAGCTTTGTGGTCATCGGCGACATGCGGATCTTCCGTCGCGCTGACAGCCGCAGCGCTTCCGCACGGCTCCACGGCTTCTTTCACCAGCCCGAGAACGAGCTTGGTGATGTGGAAGGAAACTACGGCTTCTCGGACAGGACCTTGCGGGAAGCCCGGCGCTTGTCGGGCTTGGAAGAGCACCGCGAGGCGCTCGCTTCAGCGTTCAAAGGATTGGGCAGGGGCGAGTTGCTGACGGTGGTGTCGCCCTACGTCACCTTGTTTGCGGTGCAAAGCGACGACGTGGTGGAACTCTGCCGGGCGGCGGCATCGAGAGGCGGGCAGGTCCACATCGTCGCTGACAAGGGCGGCATTGGACGTTCCAACCCTGAGCAGCGGGCAAACGAGGCGCTTGCGGCCTTGCGCGGCGCTGGCGCCACGGTGCACTTGGCGACGAACGTCCACAGCAAGACGCTGATCGTCGCCGACCGGCAAATCGCGGAAGGCTCGTTCAACTGGCTGTCGGCCATGCGCGACCGCACGAACCGCTTCCTGAACCACGAAGCTTCGTACGTCGTGTCCGGCGCCAGCGCGAAGGCTGACATCCTGCGCGCCCTCCAGGAACTCAACGAGCGCGGCGCGGCTCTCCCGATCCCACCCGTTCTCACCTCACGTCCGTCCAGCGCCACCAAGGCCAGCCGGACCGGTCCGACCCGGCGCGCGGAGAATTACGAGACGTGTAGGCCGCCGGAATAGCTGTCCCGAGCCTACTTACCAACCCCTTGATCTCTCGTGATCGGTTGACAGGGAAGTTGTCCCAGACCGACTGAATAAGCGGCCCAAGCCTACATTCGTGACGGAATAGCTGTCCCAAGCCTATCAGGCCCGTTCGGCTTGCAGGCCACTCCTCGTGTCTGTGTTGACCCCTGGAGTGCCAGGAACCCAGCCCAAAGCCGTTCGGAAAACCCTGTTCACGAACGGGCGTGCGACAACAATCCGAGACCATGTAAATGGCCGCTGCCTCATGGCGCAAACAGTGCCGTCACGGTTCCTGACTTGATGGTATTTATTCCTAGTGCGCTGTTTCGCTCACTGCTATAATGGTGGAGTCGAGTCACAGGAGCAGGCAGCCGTGCCCTATGTCGCTTCGTCTGCCGTGTCACGCATCGAGTTCGCTGCGGGCACCATGCAGATCTGGTTCGTGGGAAGTGGCGGGCCATACAGCTACTATGGGGTGCCAGAGCAGGTCTACCGCGCGTTTCTGTCCGCCCCGTCCAAAGGTCGCTTCTTCAATAATCACATCAAGGACCGATATGGCACGTGACCTCACGTTCCACTAAGGTTGCAATCGCCGAAATTGCCCTCCAAGCGGTGTCATGGTTCTATGCGATCCTGCCGCACTCTCTCGGTCAAGTGTCTGCGCCCGCTTCCGCTAGGGCTCGACATGGCGCAGAATCCCGCCCGAAATGCACGGGAACCGGGGCACTCATCTTGGCAGCCAGCAGCGCTGGACGGGGATTAGCCCTTGCCAAGGGTGAACACAAAACCTCGGACCAGCCCTATTTTCCGAGCAAGAAGCGCCGGTACATCGCACCACGCTCTGTTTGGACCCACTGGAGAAATTTGGTCCGCCCAATGACCTCGGTGTGAGAGGGAATCTCACCATAGCAGCCGCCATAAGCGAAATAGAACGCCTTATAGGGGCCTTTGTGGGCACCTAC
>CALMAB010000250.1:306-3277 GCA_937858325.1 uncultured Acetobacteraceae bacterium | reverse complement strand
ACAGCCCGTATTACGGGTTCGCCACCCGGGCCGACCTGTTCTTCGCGCTGCGCGCCGAGCATCCGAACCTCGTCGGCTTCAAGGAGTTCGGCGGCGCGTCCGACCTCCGCTTCGCCGCCGAGAACATCACCAGCCGCGACGACGACGTGTCCCTGATGATCGGCGTCGATACCGCCGTGTTCCATGGCTTCGTGAACTGCGGCGCGACCGGGGCGATCACGGGCATCGGCAACGTCCTGCCGTCCGAGGTCCTGCACCTTTGCAGCCTGTCGCAGGCCGCGGCCCGCGGCGACGTGGACGCGCGGCAGCGCGCGCAGGAGCTGGAGGCCGCGTTGGCGGTGCTGTCCTCCTTCGACGAGGGGCCGGACTTGGTGCTCTACTTCAAGCACATGATGACCCTGAAGGGGGAACAGGAGTACGCCCTGCACTTCAACGAGACGGACGCCTTGACCGAAAGCCAGCGCGGCTACGCGGAAGCGCAGTTCAAGCTGTTCAACACCTGGTATGCCGGGTGGAGCCGGCTGCCGGGCGCGGTCCAGCAGCATAGGCCCGACCCGGCCTCCGCACCCGAGCCGGCCGGCGGCGTCAAGGCCCGCACGCTGGCCTTGGCCTAGCCACGGGCGGCAGCCCGGCCGAGTCCCGGAGGCCGCCATGGCCGAACCAGATGTCGTCGTGATCGGGGCGGGGGTGGTCGGGGTTTCGGCCGCCATCGCCGCCCGGGCGCGCGGCTTGTCGGTGCTCCTGGTGGACCGCGACGGGCCTGCCGCCGGCGCTTCGGCGGGCAACGCCGGGGCCTTCGCGTTCAGCGACATCCTGCCGCTCGCGTCGCCCCGCATCCTGCGGAAAGCGCCGGGCTGGATGGTCGATCCGCTCGGGCCGCTCACGGTCCCGCCCGGCTACGCGCTCAGGATCGCGCCCTGGATGTTCCACTTCTGGCGCGCCTGCTCGCCCGCCCGCGTGCGGCGCTCGACCGTGGCCCAGGCCGCGCTGATGGACCTGTCCCGGGCGGAGCTGGACCCTTTCCTGGCGCGGACCGGCACCGCGCCCATGCTGCGCAGGGAAGGCAATCTAGAGGTTTACGAGGGCGAGGCGCAGTTCAAGGCGTCGCTCGCCGGGTGGCGGGCGAAGCAGGAGCACGGCATCGGGTTCGAGCACCTGGACGCGGCCGGCATGGCCGCGGTCCAGCCCGGCCTCGCGCCCCGCTTCTCCCACGGCACCTTCACGCCCGGCTGGTACTCCATTGCCGACCCGAAGCTCTACACCCTCGCCTTGGCCGACCACTTCCGCGCCGCGGGGGGCGCCATCGAGCGGGCGGAGGTCACGGCGCTGCGGCCGGTCGAGGACGGGGTGGAGGTCGCGGGACCCGGCAGGACCATCCGGACGGCGCAGGTGGTGGTGGCGGCGGGCGCCTTCTCCCACCGCATCGCGCGGACAATCGGCGAGGCCGTCCCGTTGGAAACGGAGCGCGGCTACAACACCACCCTCCCCGCCGACGCCTTCGACCTGCGCACCCAACTCACCTTCGGCGGCCACGGCTTCGTCGTGACGCGCTTGTCCACCGGCATCCGCGTCGGGGGCGCGGTGGAGCTTGGGGGGCTGGACCGGCCGCCGAACTTCCGCCGGTCGGCGGCCATGCTGACCAAGGCGCAGGCCTTCCTGCCGGGCTTGAAGCCGGGCGGCGGCGTGCAGTGGATGGGCTTCCGCCCGTCCCTCCCCGACAGCCTGCCCGTGATCGGCCGCGCCCGCGCCACGCCGCGGGTGATCTACGCCTTCGGCCACGGCCACCTCGGCCTGACCCAATCCACGGGCACCGCCCGGCTCGTCGCCGACCTGCTGGCCGGCGCGCCGCCCGCCATCGACATCGGCGCCTTCTCGGCGCAACGCTTCTCCTGAGGAGGCCCGACCATGGCCAGCCACACCTTCTCCTGCATCGACGGCCATACCTGCGGCAACCCCGTCCGCCTCCTTTCGGGCGGCGGGCCACACCTCCAGGGCGCCACCATGCTGGAAAGGCGCGCCCACTTCCTGCGCGAGTTCGACTGGGTGCGCACCGGGCTGATGTTCGAGCCGCGCGGGCACGACATGATGTCCGGCTCCATCCTTTACCCGGCGACGCGGGCGGACTGCGACGTGGCGGTGCTGTTCATCGAAACCTCCGGCTGCCTGCCGATGTGCGGGCACGGGACCATCGGCACCGTGACCATGGGCATCGAGAACGGCTTGATCGCCCCGCGCGTGCCCGGCGCGCTGTCCATCGACGCGCCCGCCGGCAAGGTGGACGTCACCTATCGCCAGGACGGGCGCTTCGTCGAGGAGGTGCGCCTCACCAACGTGCCGGGCTTCCTCCATGCCGAGGGGTTGTCGGCCGAGGTTGCAGGGCTGGGCGAGGTCGTGGTGGACGTTGCCTACGGCGGCAACTTCTACGCCATCGTCGAGCCGCAGAAGAACTTCCGCGACATCGCCGACCATTCGGCGGGGGAGCTGGTGGCATGGAGTCCGAGGCTCCGCGCCGCGCTGAACGCGAAGTACGAGTTCGTCCATCCCGAGCACCCGGAGATCCGCGGCCTCAGCCACATCCTGTGGACGGGTGCGCCGACGCAGCCCTCGGCCCATGCGCGCAACGCGGTGTTCTACGGCGAAAAGGCCATCGACCGTTCGCCCTGCGGCACGGGCACCTCGGCCCGGATGGCGCAGCTCGCGGCGAAGGGCCGGCTGAAGGCCGGCGACGCGTTCGTGCACGAGTCGATCATCGGCTCCCTGTTCCATGGCCGGGTCGAGGCGGCGGCGACCGTCGCGGGCCGCGACGCGATCATCCCCTCGGTCGCGGGTTGGGCGCGGATGACCGGCTACAACACGATCTTCATCGACGACCGCGACCCGTTCGCGCGGGGCTTCGTCGTGACGTGAGCCGGTCGGGCCATGGATAGCTGGGTCAACCCGGACTGACGCTCCGCGTCTGGCTCGGACTGAC
>CALMAB010000250.1:0-296 GCA_937858325.1 uncultured Acetobacteraceae bacterium | reverse complement strand
GGCTTCGTCGTGAGGTGAGCCGAAAGCGCGGGACCGGCACCGCCCGCGCCACCGGCGCCAGGCGTGCCCATCCCTCGATGACCTCCGGGCATGGCCGGATCAGGCGGCTTCACCTGACCGGCGAACATGCCCGCAAAGACAAAGGCTAGACCGGGACCGGTGCCTCCACCCGCACCGGCCGCGCGCCGGGGCTGACCAGCGCGCCGGCGTGCTGGCGGAGGTTGACGCTCCCGATGGGCTCCCCCGTCGGCGCGACCACGGCCAGATCGCCTTCCGGGGCATGGGCCACCGCGCGC